>NZ_JABEPH010000327.1:0-6918 GCF_013004495.1 Rhizobium sp. SEMIA 4085 | reverse complement strand
GCGTACCCCGTCCATCCGTCACAGCTGCCGCCGGTGCGCACCCACGTGCAGGTCACCCCGACGAGCGGCCTCGAGCGGGCACTGGTGAAGTGGTTCAACCGCACGAAGGGCTTCGGCTTCTTGACGCGCGGCGAGGGTACGGAAGATATCTTCGTGCATATGGAAACGCTTCGTCGCTTTGGCTTGACGGAGCTTCGCCCCGGTCAGGTCGTCCTCGTCCGCTACGGCGATGGCGACAAGGGCCTGATGGCAGCCGAAATTCACCCGGATATGCCAAGCCCGGCAAGCCGGTCGCACTGATGCCTCGCGGCATGGCAATACAGGCCATCAAAGGCGCCTTTCTGGCGCTTTTTTTCATCCTGGCCGTCTCCGCCTTTGCCCAGCAGCAACCCCATTTCGACAAGGAACCGTTGGTGATCCAGACTGCCTCCGGCAGGATGCTGAATTTCACGGTGGAGATTGCCGCCAGCAGTGAGCAGCGGCAGTACGGCCTGATGTTCCGCAAGGAAATGGCCGAGGATGCCGGAATGATCTTCGACTTCGGCCAGCCGCGGCGGGGGACCATGTGGATGGAGAACACCATTTTGCCGCTCGACATGCTCTTCATCGACAGCGGCGGCACCATCCGCCACATCAAGGAAAATGCCGTGCCCTATTCGAGGGCGATCATTGATTCGATGGGTGAGGTGAAATACGTCGTCGAGCTGAACGCCGGCATCGTCAGGAAATTCGAAATCAAGATCGGCGACAAGGTCGCAAGCGCCACGGTGACGAGGAAAGAGTAGCGGCGCGCCGAAGCGTCGGCCGGATCCTCTTGGAATTACTGCTTTCTCACCGGTTTGGCCTTGGACTGGATCAGTCGGTCCATGAACAGCGCCATCTTGCGCTTGATGGTGCCGTAGGTGCCGAGTTCGAAGTCACAGTGATAGCAGGTGATGATGTCGCTATCGAGCGGCTGCGGGCGCGGAAAGTTCATCCGGGTCTTGCCGCACTTGGGGCAGGGGACTTCAACTTGCATTTACGGCTCCTGCGCAGGGCCATTGGCCGTCTGCGAAGACAACATTTTTTGAAAGGATGGTCGGAGTGGAGAGATTCGAACTCCCGACCCTCTGGTCCCAAACCAGATGCGCTACCAGACTGCGCTACACTCCGTGAGAGGGGGCAATACACGCTTCACCCCGGCCCCGCAATATCTAATTCGCGTCTTCCCCGTCTTCAACACGGCATTGTCGTTTCAATCACCAAGCCCTCCGCGGGCTGGATCTCGGCTTGCGGCGCAAGCATTCCCCTCAGTTGGCTTTTTTCTTGAAAGTCGAGGGATTCGCGGCTAAGCAAAATTCATCTCGTCGCGTTATAGAGGCGATGAAGACCATTCCGGAGACGGGATGGGAGGGTAAGTTACAGCGGGTCAGGCCCGCATATCCGGAGGCGAGCAGCTGATGTCTGCCAAGATCTACCGTCCAGCCAAGACCGCCATGCAGTCCGGCAAGGCGAAGACGCATCTTTGGGTGCTTGAATTCGATCAGGAGCAGCCGCGCAGGATCGATCCGATTATGGGCTACACGTCCTCCGGCGATATGCGCCAGCAGGTGAGACTGACCTTCGAGACGCAGGAACTGGCGGAAGCCTATGCCAAGCGCAATGGCATCGAATACCGCGTGATCGCGCCGAAGGAACCGGCTCGCCAGACAGTCGCTTATCCTGATAATTTTCGCTATACCCGCACGCAGCCCTGGACGCATTGAGCGCTCAGGCATGCCCTTCTCGCCGCTGCAAGGACGCAGCGGCTGGATGGCCCCTTAGCTCAGCTGGATAGAGCACCTGCCTTCTAAGCAGGTTGTCGCAGGTTCGAGTCCTGCAGGGGTCGCCAAACCATATTCCAAGTTATTGATTTCATTATAGATACGACCGCGCAGGGCAAATGGAACGACCTAGGTTCTGTTCGACAGGCGTTCCGACGCGCCGCGCGCCAACTTCTTCTTGTAGGGTTCCTTCGTGTAGATTTCGGAGATCGCTCCCGGCCGGGGGCGTCGTAGATTTCGACGATCCGGGTCAGCACACTGCAGCAGCTGTGAGCATTTCAGGCATTGCGAAGAAACGCAGCTTGTTCATGATGGCGTATGGCGAAATCCAGCTTTGGCCGGATCGTCGAGACCGTCATGCACGAGAGCATCGCCGTAGGCCTGCGACGCCTCGTCAATGTATTCGACGAACAGCCGCCGCGGATCCGCAACATCGTCATGGCGCTGAGTGAGCCAAGTCGTGGTCAAGGACGACAGGCACCCATCGCGGAGCAAGTGCGATAGTCGGAATGGATGCAGCGTTCAATGGCTGCTTTGGGTGCTTCCTGACGCCCGCAACTCCACCGCCACCTTCACCCGGCATTCGTTACCTCCTAGTTTGGCGCGGCGGCTGCGGTTTCGCCCGGCGGCAAAATCCGGAACATAAAGGTTGAAACCTTCTCCCCTGGCTTGAAAGGACCAGGTACTTGATGGCTTACCGGTTTCAGGCTTTGAAGGAATGCCGCAATCGATGTCACGTCTTCTTCGGTGAGCTTCGCGAATGCATGCCACGGCATGATTGGCGCCAGGGCGCGACCATCGGGCCGTTGCCCGGTCTGAATCGCAGTCACGATTTGCTCGCTGGTCCAGTTGCCGATGCCGGTCTCCTTATCAGGCGTAATGTTGGGGCTGACGAAAACACCTTCCCCCGGGATTTCAAAACCGACATCCGAGCCGCCCAGAAATCGCGAGCTGTCCGGTTTTCCAAAGAAGTATCCCGGTGTGTGGCAGTCGTTGCAGCCGCTGATCGTGACGAGATATTCGCCGCGCGCAATCTGCGTATCGTCGGCAGCCGCTGCCATGGACGGCTGCAGACTCAATGCAGAGGCGGCTAAAAACGCGAACCGAGCGCTCAATCGAAACACCTTACCCTCCCTGACTTATCTCTTGAAACGACTGAATAACACGACGAACCTGCTCTATATATTAGCCATTTGGAATTATCGATTACGCGGAAGAGGTCCGCTATTTCAGGCAGCGGCCATCTAGGAGGATCTTCCGGAATGCGAAAGGTCACAGATGATGTTCAGCATTGCAAGCTGACGGGGATCGGCGCGCTTGCCGACATCGGCGTCGGCGGCATGGCGATGGGCATTGCGTTCGCAGACGCAATCCGGCGGATAGGGCGATTATTCTTGGACGGTAGTGCCATAAGACGAAGGACTACCTCGTCGCCACTAGCGTTTACTAGTCAACAAGAGACCTAGGATACTCCGGGGCGGGCGGCGCGCAAACCTCATCGAGCCTCCCCACGATGGCACCCGGCGAACTCATGCCGGAGCTGACGAGGGCGATTGCCTGCGCTAGCGCAGCCTGGCCGTGTTCGCTTTTGACATCAACATGATTTCTCTCTGACCAACGGCCGACTACGGACGTTATCAGTTCAATCTCATCATCGGTAAAGGAAATTAATTCGAAAAGAGACATAACAGCTCTCCTATTTCAGGCAAGAGCAGATCGTCTCTCAAGCGGCCCGGGGCACCCGGTTGAAATTGTCGGACCGATAACTAAAAATACGCTTAAACGCCCCATAAGGCAAACGAAGCCATCTTCTTGTTCGTCCAGCGCCGGCCGCATGGGATTCTTCGAAGGTCAACCGCACTGCCGAACGGGTAAGTTGCCGTAACGGCCGGCGCTCCTTGCCTTCACATTCGCTCCCTCATTAAAAAGAGCTCCGCCGCAGCGGGTCTAGGCCGTGTACTCCCAAACGATAGCTAGCCGATGTCGGCTTTCGGCATAACCGCCGAGTGTTTGACCAATCCTCCGCATGTGTCGGCAGCGCGGGACATTGCTGCCGTTGCATTCGCGACGCTTAGTTCTTAGCCAACATGGGCAAGATCAGACCCCACTGTGTTTTCTGAGGTGGTCCAAACAGCTCGAAACCCAGCTTCTTATAGACGGCTATCGCCCGTGCATTGTCTGGATGCGGATCAGTCGCGATCACAGGTGCCCCCTCATCAAAGAGAGCCTGCATTCTCATGCTGATAAATGCTGATCCATGCCCAACACCGACCATTTCGGGGTCTCCGATGTATTGGTCAATTCCCCGCGAGCCTTTGGGAAGAAAGGCAAAATGGTGATCTTCCCACCCGTGAACTGTGTAGTCCTGCATGAACGCAAATGGGCGCTCGGCGTTTGAAACAATCCAGCGCGCTGCCCGAGGATCAGCCAAGTCCGCTTCATCGTATGGCTCATCTGAATCCCACCATTCACGGACATGCGGGTTCGATTGCCATCCCATGAGCATATCGAGATCATCCAGCGTCACCTTGCGAAAACTGTACCGATTGGTTGTCATCATTCGAACAGTTTAGCAGATCGCCCGCCGGTAGGTATGGGCCCAGCGCTGTCATCCGCCTTGCGTAATCCTTGGGGAGCCGATGTTTGTTCAAAATTGTCGTTGGGATGATGCATGTATATGGCACGATCCCGGCCACGTCCTGGCGCGTCATGTTCTTCGGTCGTGCTTCCCGCCAACACTCGACGCCAAAGGCAAGAAGAACCGGAAGGGCTTGAAGCCGTGGCTGAATGCGCGTGCCGGGCATTGCCGCCACAGACGACAATCGCCAATCGCCCACGATGCCGCCGAGGCTTTGCATTGGCCACCTGCTGGCGCGGCACAAAACGCCATGCACGGCAGTACGAAGCAGCGTTCATGGCTCCCACGGCAGCGGCACGAGAGGAGCGCGGCATGAGGGAGCGCTTGAACTCACTTCATCGTCGGCGGAAACTCTTTTGGAGGCGGAGTTGGATTCGGAATTTCTTCGGGCGGCAAATCCGGAATGGGCTCTTCGATGGGCGGTTCGGGAACATCGGGCGGCCGATCAGGAACCGGCCCCGGCTTTGGGCCTGGCGTCGGCTCAGGCGGCATGGTCGTCATGGCGGCTCCCTTCTATGGTCCCAAACCAAACCATTCCAGTGTTGATTTGTTCCTGCGACCCTCAGTGAACAACCGTGATCACCGGAATGCCAGCTTCCTCGGCCGCTCGAATCAGTGCAGATCTCGCCTCAGCCGGCGACGTCGTGCCGTGCAACGCCTCCAAACACGTCTTAACGGCCACGAGGTATTCCTCGCCATCGTCGAGGGGCCACGACGCGAACAGGGCTTCTGCAGCGTCTCCCAGCGACCTCACCAACTTGTATTTTTCAGAGCCATTCATCACCAGCATCAGCGGCGCGAACGATCCGAATTTGTGCCAGTTCATTACACTTGAACTCCTAGCGGCAAACACATTAGTAACTGTGCAAGAGTCGTGCCGTTCAGGGTGGCAGCATTAACGTCTACCGTGACCGCCAGATTCATAGCTGTGTTAGCGCCCAAGATGGACACGTTATAGGGCCGGACAAGGAGAAGGGTCGGGTTTGGCAAGCCATGCTGCGCAGTTGCTGAAGGACGGTCCACCTGAGCTTGCCGGACAGGAGCTGGATGCTCTCCGATATCAGATCACCGATTTGTTGGACGATCATTCGGGGTGAACGCAGCGGAGCTGAAATCCGCGCGATTGCGTCCCAGCCTCATCAGCCTCTTGCCGACCTGATGCTTCTTGGACGCGGCACATGGTCCGGGAAAGGAAAATGGATTCCCCGCCTTCTGAAGCAGCTCGACAACGAGTTGTTTGATACGTTCGACGTAGGTTTCAAATGCGCCGCTGAAGGGCGGGCTGCAGAGTTTTGCCGTTTGACCGAAGCGGAGCTGGCTCGCAAAAGTGGCCGGTATTTCGATGGAGATCGCCGCGAGACGCGCCTTGATGCCCGCAAGACAAGTGCCGTGCCTGGACGGTCCCGCTGACTTGCGATTAGCTGGGCTTCGATGCAGGATTTGGGATGGTGAAAATCTCCTTTGATGTTGACGGTGTTCTGATCGATGGCTGGCATTCAGATCCGTCGCTTCGCAAGCCCTGGGATGCGACGATCGAGGCCGATCTCGACGTTGACCGGGCAGCATTCGGCAACCTCTTCTTTGGAAAAGCGGGCGACCGTTCGATCTCGCTTATGGCTGAATGCATCATCGGCAAACGCGATCTCGAGGAGGCGCTTGCCGAGATTCTCCCTCAGGTTGGATATCACGGCGATGCGAAGGACTTCATGAGATATTGGTTCGAAAAGGATTCGAATCTCAACAGGGAGGTTTTTGATCTGGTCGAGAGCATAAGGAGCGGCAGTGATGTCGAGCTCTACGTCGCCACCGGCCAGGAGCATCACCGGGCGCGATTTCTCTGGAACGAACTCGGCTTCTCGAAGCTGTTCGACCGTATGTTTTACAGTGCGGAAATTCGATACCCGAAGAAGGACATCCGCTTTTTCGAGGCGATCAATTCCCGATTGAGCATCGGCTCCGGCGAGCGCCCGATATTTTTCGACGACCAGCCCGAAATCGTCGCGGTGGCGAGGCAGGCTGGCTGGGACGCAAATCCGTTCGTTTCCGCGTCAGACATTCGCCAGCTCCCGCGGCTGCGCCATCTTTTGGCATCCGGGTGATCGCCGGTGGATATTGCCCGCGTTTCCGCCCTGGAATGCGCGCAAACTCTGTACGCTTCGCAGGGCGGTTAGGCGCGAGGTGAAGCCGTCAGTGGCTTCCGGCTTTTTTGCTGGCGAGCAGCATCACATAATCTTCGGCCGCATCCGCAAGCGCGAGCGCCACCTCGGCAGGCGTCCAGCCATGCTGCTGCAAGCGCTTGATCATTTCGAACATCGCGGCTTCGACTTCCGTCCGGCAGTTCAAAGGATGCTCCGGTCTGCCATTTGCATGCTGAGAACCGTGAATTTCAATCATTTTCTCTGCCCCCGTGTTTTGGAACCTGTTATTTCAGGCGCCATTTAGGCAAAGAGCATCGCATAACTTCACGCGGAAGCAACT
>NZ_JABEPH010000326.1:0-6955 GCF_013004495.1 Rhizobium sp. SEMIA 4085 | reverse complement strand
GGCTTTGCCAATCCGACACCGGAGCGATCTGTTGTTGAGGTAAAATTACTGAAGTCCCACGCTGTACGATTTTAACCAAGCCATCGTCGGAAAAACCAACCCTTCCGCTTTGCGGCAAACGCAGACATTGCCCACTGGAGGCACCTCACCTGGCCAGCTGCCGCATAGGCGACCAAATTACATCCCACCATTGACCGTGAGTATTGTCCCATGGCGCGCTACCGGGGAGGACGAGATGACCGTCAAACGCATTGTCGCGAACATCGCGGTTTCCGATATAGAAGCCGCCAAGGCTTTTTATCATGGCATCCTCGGCATGGATGTCGTCATGGATCATGGATGGATCGTCACTTATTCGGCGGATGCGAGCGCGGGGCCGCGGGTCAGCTTTGCGACCGAAGGTGGCTCCGGAACGGCTGTGCCCGACCTCTCTATCGAAGTCGACAATCTCGATGAGGTCTATCAGCGGGTCATCCGCGAAGGTATCGCGGTGGAGTACGGTCCGGCGAGCGAGCCCTGGGGGGTGAGGCGGTTTTACGGCCGTGACCCTTTCGGCCGCCTGGGGAATATCCTCAGGCATGCGTAATTTCGCTTGGGTATGGCAGGAATCGGATGCTTAGACGAAAAAAAGCCGGCTCAGGAGCCGGCTCAAGCTGGGCCGGCCGGGTAGGGGAACGCGAGGCCGGATTCTTAGGATTTCGTGACTGGCAATGACTGCTTACTATAAGCGAGGAAGCGAAAATCGGACGTAACGAGCGCCCTGGAAACGGTTCCGCAAAGGAATGGGCGGCGGCGCGGAAGCCGTTGCTTGCCTCGACACTTCTTATCTGCGAAGAAGATCACCGCTTGATGACAAATAAAACCTGCGGCTGATTTTCTTTTTCCTGATCCGGCCTGCGTGGAAGGTGGAGAGATCGCGATTCCGGGTGTTTCGGAGCTTGCCCTTTTTGCACTTCTGCTGGCGGCTGCGGGCGCAGTTGCGGGCCTGCTTGCCGGGCTCTTCGGCATCGGCGGCGGCGCGATCCTCGTTCCGGTGTTTTATCAGGTGTTCGGCTGGCTCGATGTGCCGGAGGCGGTGCGCATGCACCTGTCGGTCGGAACTTCGCTTGCGATTATCGTTCCGACGTCGCTCAGGTCCTATATGGCGCATCGCAGTCACGGGGCGGTCGACCAGGAGCTCCTGAGCAGTTGGATCATCGCCGTGCCGCTCGGCGCGATCATCGCGGCGGTGATTGCCTCTGAAGCGTCGAGCGTGACCTTGCGATTGATCTTTGCAGCCGTCGCGCTCCTCGTCGCCTTCCGCATGATGTTCAACCGCGCGAGCTGGCGTCTCGGCAGCGATTTGCCGGGTAATCCATTCAAGTTCCTGGTCGGGACGGGCATCGGTATTCTTTCCGGCCTGATGGGGATCGGCGGCGGCGTTCTCAACAATACCTTCATGACACTCTATTCGCGGCAAATGCACCAGGCGGTGGCGACATCTGCGGGCGTTGGCGTGCTGATCTCGCTGCCTGGATTGTTCGGCTATGTCTGGGCTGGTTGGGGAGTATCGGGCCTGCCACCGTTTTCGACCGGCTTCATCAACTGGGTCGCCGTGGTGTTCATCATTCCGCTGACGATGTATATCGCGCCGTTCGGCGCGCGGCTCGCCCACCGGATGAGCAAGCGTCAATTGGAGATCGGCTTCGGCATCTTCCTTGTCGTCACTGCGGCGCGGTTCCTCATCAGCATCTACGCATAAAGATGCTTTCGCTGAATAGTCTGTTCAGCGCTGGCAGGATGTCAAAGTGTAACAAAGGGGCTATATAGCGGACGAAAAACGAGGAAATACTCAAGAAATCCGCAATGGCACCCATCATTTCCATCCGAAATCTCACAAAAAGCTACGCCAACGGGTTCGAGGCGCTGAAAGGCATCGATCTCGATGTCGACAAGGGCGAGATCCTGGCCCTGCTCGGGCCGAACGGCGCGGGCAAGACGACGATGATTTCGATCGTCTGCGGCATCGTCAATCCGAGCGGCGGCCAGGTGCTGGTCGCCGGGCACGATGTCGTCAAGGATTTCCGGGCGACGCGGACAATGATCGGGCTGGTACCGCAGGAACTGACGACGGATCAGTTCGAGACGGTCTGGAATACGGTGAGCTTTTCCCGCGGGCTGCACGGCAAGAAGCCGAACCCGGCCCATATCGAGAAGGTGCTGCGCGACCTTTCGCTGTGGAACAAGAAGGACAATATGCTGCGGGAGCTTTCCGGCGGCATGAAGCGGCGCGTGCTGATCGCCAAGGCGCTCAGCCACGAGCCGGAGATCCTGTTCCTCGACGAGCCGACGGCGGGCGTCGACGTGACGCTGCGCAAGGATATGTGGCGGGTCGCGGAAAGGCTGCGCGAGTCCGGCGTCACCATCATCCTGACGACGCATTACATAGAAGAGGCCGAAGAGATCGCCGACCGCGTCGGCGTGATCAACGGCGGCAAGCTGCTGCTGGTCGAAGACAAGACCGCTCTGATGACCAAGCTCGGCCGCAAGCAGCTGATTCTCGAGCTTGCCGAACCGCTGGACGAGCTGCCCGAATGTTTCTCCGCAAACGGCCTGTCGCTCGAACCTGACGGAAACCGGCTGATCTACGATTTCGATGCGCATAGCGAGCAGGAGAGCATTGCCGCGCTGCTCACCCGGCTTGCGGCGCAGAACATCCACTTCAAGGATCTTTCGACGCGGCAGAGTTCGCTCGAGGATATCTTCGTGGCGCTCGTGGGAGGCACGAAATGAATTTGGAAGCCATCAAGTCGATCTATTTCTTCGAAATGGCGCGCACGCGCCGCACGCTGCTGCAGAGCGTCTTCTCGCCGGTGATTTCCACCTCGCTCTATTTCATCGTCTTTGGCGCGGCGATCGGCTCGCGCATCCAAGAGGTGGAAGGCGTGTCCTACGGCGCCTTCATTACGCCGGGGCTCATCATGCTGACGCTGCTCGGGCAATGCATCGGCAACGGATCCTTCGGCATCTATTTTCCGAAATTCACCGGCACGATCTACGAGGTGCTGTCAGCGCCGGTTGCGATGACGGAGATCCTGCTCGGCTATGTTGGAGCTGCAGCCACCAAGGGGCTTCTGATCGGGCTCATTATCCTTCTGACGGCCAATGCCTTCGTGGAGGTCAGGATAGAGCACCCCTTCATGATGATCCTGTTCTTCCTGCTGACGGCGGTCACTTTCAGCCTGTTCGGCTTCATGATCGGCATATGGGCAGGCAACTTCGAGCAATTGAACCTGATCCCGATGCTCGTGGTGCCGCCGCTGACCTTCCTCGGCGGCAGCTTCTATTCGATCAACATGCTGCCGCCCTTCTGGCAGGCCGTCAGCCACTTCAATCCGGTGCTTTATCTCGTGAGCGGTTTCCGTTGGAGCTTCTACGGCATCGCCGACGTCAATCCGCTGCTCAGCCTTGGGATGATCACCATGTTCCTGGCGATATGCCTTGCGACTCTTGGCTGGATTTTCAAGACGGGATACCGGCTGCGGAACTGAGGCCTGCGCCGGGCGGATGTTGTCGGCGGCGATGTCGCCTTCGATAAAGCCCGTGCTCGATCTCGACGACGGTATAGAGCTTGTCATTGCGAAAAGGCGCTGGCGTTCATCGTGGTCTTTGGCGGGCGGCGACCTCGCCCTGCGTGAATTCTGCCAGTTCAAATTGTTGGCGGCGGCGACCGGGACGAGGCGAGACATTGAGTGCTCCGCCATCGCCCGCTGCTTCCTTCGCGCCATCATCGATATTCGCTTGGCTTTCGACCGATTTACCGAAGCTGTGCGGCTGATGCCGGTTTAACGCCTCCGCGCCGCCGGTCCTGGCGCTGACGTGATCGGCCGCCTTGCAAGACTGTGCCGACCGGCGATCAGATCCTGTTGATTGTCGGCAGGAAGGATACGACCTGTCTGCGGTTGGCGGCATCCAGGGTGTCTATACGGTCTTTCCAGAATTGTGCGGCCTCGGGCGTATCTTTTTCCCAGCAGCGTGTCGATACGATGTTATCGTCGATCACCGCACGGCGATGGCCGCCCAGGCGTATATATTCGTCCGCAAGTTGCTTCGAGGGATTATCCATGGCCAGCGCCTCCTTTCAATCCTTTCAACCCGGATGCGGGACGCAAGGTTCCATGGGTTGAAGAATATAGAGCCGCGCCTTGACGCTATGCGCCGCTCCTCAAGCGCTTCTGGGTGCCTTCTGCGAGGTGTTCAGTGCCACAGCGGCGCGAATGAGCGCCTCCAACGCTTTTTCATCGATCTCGTCGCCCTCATGAAAATCGATGGCGCGCCTCGTGTTGCCTTCGAGGCTGGAGTTGAAGAGGCCTGAGGGATCCTCCAAGGAGGCGCCCTTGGCGAAGGTCAACTTCACGGCATTCTTATAGGTCTCGCCGGTGCAGATGATGCCGGCGTGCTCCCACACGGGAACCCCGAACATGTTCGAGGGCTTTCTCCATTTTACCTCCTCGACCACTTCAGGGTCGGCCTCCTTGATGAGGCTTCGCAGCCGGGCGAGCGTCCCGCCCCGCCAATCGCCCAGCGCCGCTACTTTCGCATCGATCAGTTGAGACGGAGAGGTTTCTGCTTCTTTCACGGCGTTCTTCTTCATGGTGGTTGTCGCTTTCATCATGGTGGTCGCTCACAGTCGTTCGCCGGGCAACTGGCTGGCTTGCTTCACCCAATCGGCGAACTGAGCTTCGTCCAGTTCGTCTTCATGGATGTCGAGATAGCGCACGTCCTTGTGCTTGGATTGGCCGGGCGGAAGAGGGCGTAGCGATGTGCCGCGGAAGAACGTCACTTTCACGTATTTCGTGAAGCAATGAAAGCTGAGGAACCAGACATGGTCCTCGACACCATAGAAGGGCGAATTCCATTTGACTGCCTTGTGCACGCCGGGGACGGTGCGCTCGATGAGCGTGTCGAGGCGGCGCCCGACGTCGCTCTTCCAGCCCGGCATGGCCGCGACGTAGGCCTGCACGGGGGCGTCGCCGTAACCCTTGGCGATCTGAGGGTTGCCGCCTGAGAGGAGGACTGGTTCTGTGGAGGCCGGTTTGGCTGTGGCCTGGTTTGCGGCCTTCGCTGACTTGCTGGGCGTCTTGCGGTCCATTGTGTTCATGCCTTTCCGCTGACGCTTCGCGCGCTAACCCACTTCGTGGCGTAAGGCAGCACGAACATGTAGAGACCGGTAAACAGGAGCAAGAATAGCGGCAGCAGTGGCGAGTAGACGACCCAGCCGGGAGGTTCTCCCAATCCCATAGCGACGAAGTTGGCGATGACGGTCGCCGTAAAGACGATAGACAGCCAGCGGTGGAAGTGCCGAATCCAATAATTCCAATTCAATGGAACCTCCTCTGAGTATCAGCCGAAGCGCAAACGGAAAAATATTAATCTGCCCGCGTCAAGACCTGCTCCAGGTTTGCAAAGAACTGCTGCCACCCTGCCTTTGCGCCTCCGTATGCCTGCTTCTGATCCGGCCGGAAGCCCGACTGCTCCATGCGCAGGTGGGTCCCCGTGTTCGTTGGGGTGAGCGTAAAGGTCACGACGCTCTGCAGCTTAAAGGCTGTATCGTTGTGCGCAAAATTCCAAGTGTAGGACAGTGTTCTGTTCGGCTCGACGGCGAAGACTTCGCAGTCCAGCACGCCTCCCCAGTCTCCTCGAAGATTGAAACGGTGGCCTACGTCAGGCTTGAAGTCGTTCTTCATGAGCCACTCCTCGATCAGGTGTGGTTGCGTGAGCGCGCGCCAGATCTTTTCCGGCGGAAAAGGAATCTCCCGTTCGACAATGACGGAAAGCGATTCGGTCGCGGCTTTGTTCATTGGTCCATCCTTTTGAGCAGATCCTCGAGGTCGTTGAACCGGCTCTGCCAGAATCCCGCCATCTGGCTTGTCCAGTCGATCAGTGGGGCCAAGGCGCCAAGCTGCGCGCTGTAGTGCGTATGGCGGCCTTCATGTCGGTCGCGCACCAACCCGGCCTGCTTCAGAACTCCCAGATGCTTTGAGACGACCGGCTGTGAGACCCCGGCCCGGGCCGTCAGGGCTCCGACCGTCTTTTCTCCCTCACGGCACAGCCGCTCGAAGAGAGCCCGCCGGGTCGGATCGGCGAGCGTTCTGAAGAGCATATCGGGAGCGTTCGACATTTGATCAATACCCCGGTGACTATTGATTTACGTATAGCCGCTGAGGTATGAGTGAGTCAAGCTGAATTGCGGAGCGGAATGCCGATCGCCGAATAGGCATCCGCGATTTACCATACCCCGTTGGCTATGTGTGATACATTGTGATCACCGATGATACGTGGCCGTGGCAATGAGGCGAAGCGCATCCCGTTGCTGATGTTGCAGCCTAGTCGCGCATCCTGAGCTCGTCTGTCTGCATCTGCAGGGAACCCAGCGTTTGGAGGAAGCTCATGCCGAGCAGGCTCTGGTCGAGCGCGCCGTCTGCGGCAACGCTGGCGGCGACGCCGGTGCGCACGATGGGGCCGATGGCAATGCGGTCGAGCGTCACGGGCGCGGCGCGGGCGCGGCCGTTCGCCGTCATGACGGTCATCGAATAAGTGAGGTTTTCCGGGATGATGCCGATCCGCTCGGCATCCGCATGCGACAGGGCCACCATGCTGGCGCCGGTATCGACGAGCATCGGGATCGTCTGGCCGTTGACGGAGACGTCGGCCTCGAAATGGCCGTTCAGCAGTTTGTGCAGAATGATCTCGCTGCTGCCCTCGCTGGTGGTGACGACGACGGCACGGCCGGGCACGAGGCCGGCAAGCAGGCGGTCGCCGACGCCGAACAGGTCCTGGCGGTAGAGATAGACGGTTGCAAGGGCCAGGATGATGACCAGCCAGATCATCAGGTTGCGCATGGTTTCGCCGGCGCTGCGGCGGCTTGCCCAAATGCCGGCAGACAGCATCAGCACTGGCTCGTGTAACCATCAGA
>NZ_JABEPH010000325.1:0-6984 GCF_013004495.1 Rhizobium sp. SEMIA 4085 | reverse complement strand
ACCATGCGCATCGTTTTGGCCGCGGATCAGCCTTCTAGGTAGTCAACCTGTGGCGCCAGTCAAGCCGGCCGCAGTCTGCGCCGAGGCTTTTCTTTGGAACCATGCGGTCGCCCGCCCGTTAGGCTCTGGTTAAGGCAATGGAATGCCATTGCCGGCGCGACAAAAAAGGAGGGACCATTTATGCAGACTTCGACTCATTCTCCCGACAAGCGTACGGAAGCGGCAGATCGCATGAAGCGGGCAAAGCCGAACCGCATGCAGAAGGTGCAGGTGCTGCCGCCGCACCATGTCGATCTGACGCTGCCGCAGACGCCGATGGACGACATTCATGTTCCGGCTCATGTGACCGGCGGCGATCTTTCAAAAGGCGGTCCAGACCTTGCAACCTCCAAAGGCCGCAAAGGGCGCGCCTTATGATTTTTCAGGCGGCGCGGGAACCGACGTCGGGGCTTTTGCATTTAAGGCCCGGACAAAGTTGTGAGGACTCCATGACGACTAATCTCGTGCCGCAAGACATCTATCTGAAACACGAAAACGAATGGCAGGCTCTTAAAGAGGCCTCCGAGAACGGCATTGATATCCAGAAGCGCGAAGCGGCATCCGGAATTATTGCTCATGGCGAAACCAGCGCGCATGGAGACAAGGACAGTTCAAGAGGGAAGACTGGCTAATTCTCATCGCCGATAAAGCGCGCCCGGCATGCCGGGCGTTTTTTATGAGTCGGTATCGCCTTCCGGCGGCGGCTGCTTTCCGGAATTCCGCTCCAGGCGCTGCTCCATTTTGCCCAGAGCAAAGAGCACGCAGACCGCCGCCGCCGTCGCGAAGAAGGCGACCGGCCAATAGCCGAAGCCCATGGCAAGGCCGATCGCACCTGAGAGCCACATGCCTGCTCCCGTCGTCAAGCCCTTTACCCTGCCTCTGGAAAAGACGATCATGCCCGCGGCCAGAAACGCGACGCCCGCCGTCACCGCCTCGATGACGCGCAGCGGGTCGATGCGGACCTGCTGATCGTTGGCAAAGCCCGGCATATGCACCGATTCGATGGAAATGATGCCGAAAAGCGCTGCCGCAAGACTCACCAGAATATGGGTCCGCAGACCCGCCGCATGGTTTTGCGCCTCGCGGTCGAAGCCGATGATGCCGCCCAGCACAATCGCGCCGATGAGCCGGGCAAAGATCACCGGGTAATGAATACGGGATTCAGGGAACATGTCGGCAAAAACGATATCCATGGAAAAGGCGCTCCCTTCGGGTAAACATTTCTTCGCGGGGGGCTAACGTCTTCTGCGGCTCTTTGTTCGTCCGTTTCGACGTTGGGGCTCCATGCCAACCTTTCGGAAAGGATTGGGAGGCGATAATCGGCCCATCACGGGATTCGGACCAGATGGCTAGAACTGCACCTCGCGGCCGCCGCCGCAAATCATCCGCAAAATCGAAGGGCAGGGGCCATGGTGGAGCCTTGCCCTGGCTCTTTGCCGGTGTCGTTGCCGCAGGCAGTATCGCGCTTTACGACAACTGGAAGACCGTGCGCCCGATTCTTGCCTCACGGGCGCCGGACACGGCCGCGATTACCGCTGCCATCAAGGCAGACGCGCCGAAAGCGGCTGTTGCCAAGAACGCGCCGAGGCAGGCCATTGCTTCGCAGCCGCAGCGTCCCGTGCCGCCCGAAGCCGTTCCTGTTCCTGCCGCGCAGCCCGTGAAGCTCTCCTCAACGGCGACATCATCCGCCGGCCCGGAAAACGCGCGCGCCGCGTTCGGCTATTGCGGGCAGGGTGAGCATATGAACTGCGTCGGAGACGGTGGGATATTCTGGTACAAGGGCGAGAAGATCCTGGTCGCCGACATGGTAGTGCCGGATGTCGGCGCCGCGCGCTGCGAAGGCGAGCGGAGGATCGGCTTTGCCGCAAAATCGAAGCTGCTCAAATTTCTGAATGCCGGGCCCTTCGTCATGAACGCTGCCGGCAAGCCCGCCAGTTCCGGCGCGCCGCACGTGATTTCGCGCGGCGGCCGCTCCTTGGGCACTCAACTGATTACCGAGGGTCTTGCCCGCAAGCCTGGCGCCCCCGGTGGATGGTGCGCCTGAGGTCTATTTCTGCTTCGGAGCCTTGCCGCTGGTGCGGAAGCTGCCGGTAAAGGCCGTATCCTTGCTTTCCGCGGAGCATTCGATCACGACCGGCTTGCCGCCGTATGGGTTGCCGAATGTGCAGGTGCCTGCCACCTTGACCTGGCCCGTCATCTTCTCGCCCACGCCGGTTGTCACCATCTTGAGCGGAATCCTGGCATTGCCATTAGATGCCGGCTTGATCGCGGTGCCATCGCCCTGGAAGCCAAGCATCTTCCCGCCTGAGGTGAAGATGAAGGTCACCTGGCCGTTCGGCAGTCCCACGCTGGCGAGTTCGCCCTTGCACCCCTTCGTTGCGTCCACGTTGCCAACGACGAGCTTTGCGCATTTGCCTGTAAGCGTCGAAACGCCGGCGCCTGGAAAATTCTGGGAGGCGGCGTTGGCGCCGGAGGCGAAAGCTGCGGCGGAAAGCGCCGCAGCTGCAATCACTGTCAGTCTCATCTGTTCAGGAATCCTGTCATGCTGGTTTACCGGACGGGGGTCGCATGTTTCTGTGTCCGAAATTTGCCGCGCTACAAAGAAAACGGGCCGCTGCAGGGATGGCGGCCCGTTCCGGGAAGCGTGGCCGTCAACAGCGACAGCCGGCCTCTGTATCGTACCTCTTGTTTGCGCGGAGCCTTCGCCCATGCAAACGCTCAGTGGCGCCGGCTGGCGTCCTCGACGGCCCAGCCGAAGCGCCATGCCTCGTAGCGGGCGTACCAGACTTCAAGCTCCCAAGCATCGCGGATCGGCATCAATTCCGGTCGGGACATGGGATTGTCGCTTAAATCGTAGCCGAGGATCCGATCGCGTATTCCGCGCTCCTGCATGTCGAGCAGTTCTTCGATATTCATCGCTTGCCCCTAACCGCCGGCCCCTCAGCCAGCCTTCGAAGGCAAACATTTCTCTTTGTTAATGTCCAGGCCGAAGGCGCCGATTCCCGCTATTCACAGGATTAGCTCGAATGGAGCAATACCTCCTTCGCGATCAAAAAACCCTCCTTCTTCCGGCTTATAAGCACCCGCGGGAAGAGGGAGACTCTTCAAAATGTGTTGTAAAAATATCGTTAAAATGCCCCGTCACATGTTTTTGTTCATCTCCCGTTCAGAAAACGGTTTTGGAAAACCCGGATATGGGTCAAGCTGTCCTTGTTAATAAGGAGATACTGAATGATTCGATTGACCGCGGTGCTGACGTTGTTCTCAGTTTATGCGTTCACGATGTTTTTCATCGCAGCAATCCCTGAGACGCCGAACTTGCAAACCGCAGCAACTCTATCTGAAGACGCCACGCTTACGAAGTAAAGTATTTGATGGGGTTTTGGCTGGCTTGTGTGAGCCGTGTTGGGCAAGGGCGCAATTTTGCGTCGTAACGCACGACTGCTCACGTCCTGGATATCACTCGTCAATCAGCGGTTTGACGAATTCCTCTGTAATTTCAAGAGGATCGAATGGTGGGCGTGACAAGGATCGAACTTGTGACCCCTACGATGTCAACGTAGTGCTCTCCCGCTGAGCTACACGCCCATCCGATGGCGGCGCATAGATCACAAAACCTTGGGAGCCGTCAATAGGCTTTTTTGAAGTTTTGTGACCCGCCGCCCGCAAGCCTTATGCGGCAAGCATTTTGTTCACTTCATCGACGAGATCGCGAAGATGGAAAGGCTTTGAAAGCACCTTTGCATCCTTCGGCGCCTTCGAATCAGGGTTCAGTGCAACGGCTGCAAAACCGGTGATGAACATGACCTTGAGGTCCGGGTCGAGCTCGGTCGCCCGGCGTGCGAGCTCGATGCCATCCATTTCCGGCATGACGATATCGGTCAGGAGCAGGGAGAAGGGCTCTTCCCGAAGCCTGTCATAGGCGCTTGCGCCGTTATCGTAGGAAAGAACCTTGTAACCGGCCTTTTCGAGCGCCTTTACGAGAAAGCGGCGCATGTCGTTGTCGTCTTCGGCGAGCAGTATCTTCTGAGTCATTATCCAGACCGATTGGTGAATAGGTTTTTGGTGGGAGGCGCCAGCTATTTACACTAGACTTTAGCCGGTAAACAACCGGTGAATTGCCTGCCCAAGGCTGTCATCCCCGCTACATAGTATGGACTTGCGGTGAGGCAACTGGCAACATGGGCCAAGCAGCCGTCCTGTGACATGGTTAAGAGGGAAAAAGGTGCCGGAAATTCGCGAGTACGAGCTTTTTGAGATCCGTGAGCCCGTGTCGCAGACCATTCCCTTCGTTTACAATTCTCCCCACAGCGGCCGTATTTATCCACCGGAATTTATCGCCCAGTCGCGGCTCGAAGGCATTTCCATCCGCCGGTCGGAGGATCACTA
Source organism: Rhizobium sp. SEMIA 4085 (assembly GCF_013004495.1). Classification (NCBI taxonomy): domain Bacteria; kingdom Pseudomonadati; phylum Pseudomonadota; class Alphaproteobacteria; order Hyphomicrobiales; family Rhizobiaceae; genus Rhizobium; species Rhizobium sp. SEMIA 4085. The sequence goes on along the minus strand of NZ_JABEPH010000325.1, from coordinate 2,556 downwards.
TGTCGACGAGCTCTTTTCAGCCGCCAGCCTGCTTGGCGCGCCTCTGCTTCTCGCCAATTTCCCGCGCGCCTATCTGGATGTGAACCGCGAACCTTACGAGCTCGACCCGCGCATGTTCGATGGCCTGTTGCCGCCTTATGCAAACATCAATTCGCTGCGCGTGGCAGGCGGGCTCGGCACCATTCCGCGCATTGTTGCCGAGAATATGGAAATCTATGCCCGGCGGCTGCCGGTGCAGGAAGGACTCGATCGGGTCGAGAGCATCTACATACCCTACCACGCCGCGCTGCGCCGGCTGATTGCGCGCACCCACGTGCAATTCGGCTTCGGCGTGCTGATCGATTGCCACTCGATGCCGGGCAATGTCCGCGTCGCAGGCAGCAATGCGCGGCCCGACTTCATCATCGGCGACCGGTATGGTACCAGCGCATCGGCCGACCTTTCGCGTACGGCGATCAGTATTCTCGAGGAGATGGGTTTCACCGCCATCCGCAACAAGCCCTATGCCGGCGGCTTCATCACCGAGCATTACGGCCGGCCGGCGCGCGGGCTGCACGCCCTGCAGATCGAGGTGAATCGGGCGATCTACGTGGACGAAGGGACGCTGGAAAAGCACACGGATTTTCCGCTGATTGTCAACGCCGTCACAGGCTTCATGCGGCAGATGGCCAGCTACGTTGACCAGTTTGCAACCGATACGGCGCTTGCTGCAGAATAAGCTCCCGGACAGACGCTCAAAAAAAGAACCGCGCTGTACAGCGCGGCTAAGTCTAGGGAGGAAACACCCAAGGAGGGTATTTACAGTCAGAAGACTGTATGAAGAAGCTACTGCTGCGCTGCACAATTGTCAATCATTATTTTGCAATGCAAAATCTTTAGGCAGATATCGAGAAAATGCCTGGTCGATTTGCATTTGAACGCATTTGCGCTAAGGAATGCGTGCCACACGGCCCAGAAAACGGATCATCCATGCTTCCTGACCGCTCGTTCTTCAATCGCCTGGCGGAAGCCGCCAAGGCCGAGACACTGCCGCGATTCCGATCCGGCCTCGATGTGACGAACAAGCTTTCGAGTGGCTTCGATCCCGTTACCGAGGGCGATCGGGCAGCGGAAGCGGCAATCCGCAAGCTGATTGAAGAGCATTTTCCCAATCATGGCATTCTTGGCGAGGAACACGGAAATGTTGGCCTGGACCGTGATTATGTCTGGGTGATCGATCCTATCGACGGCACGCGGGCCTTCATTTCCGGCGTGCCGGTATGGGGAACGCTGATCGGGCTACAGAAGAACGGCCGGGCGATCATGGGCATGATCGAGCAGCCCTTCACCGGCGAGCGCTATTTCGCGGATCAGAACGGCTCGATCTATTGCGGACCGGAGGGCGAACGGCGCTTGAAAACACGTGACTGCGGCACGCTTTCGAACGCGATCCTCTTCACCACTTCGCCGCATCTCTTCACCGGCTTGGAAATGGAGAAATATCGTGAGATCGAACGCCAGGTCCGGCTCTTCCGCTATGGCACGGATTGCTATGCCTATGCACTTCTCGCGGCCGGCCATGTCGATCTCGTGATCGAAAACGGCCTCAAGCCCTACGATGTCGGCGGGATCATTCCGGTGATCGAAAATGCGGGCGGCATCATCACCACCTGGGACGGCGGGCGGCCGGAAGACGGTGGCTCGATCATCGCCGCCGGCAGCCGTGCTGTTTACGACCAGGCACTTGCGATCCTGCAGCGCTAAGTCGCCATCCGTTTAGACGCCGAACCCTTCGACCTCTTCAGCGGCCTCGGCGTCGCTGCCTGGAATAAACGCATGGAACGCGGCGAGTGCTGCGGCGCGGTAGGCGTCGCGCTCCTGAAAAATCTCGTGCCGCGCGCCATTGATGGGCACGAGCTGGGCTGCGCGGAAATAGCGCGAAAGCCGTTCCTGCGCGATATAGGGCACGACGCCGTCGCGGGTCGGGGCAATGACGATCGTCGGGATGGTAATCGAAAAGAGGTGGCTCGGCATGAGTGCCTTGTCGATCGCCTTGAAGGATTCATGGACCCAGCGTGCGGTCGGCGGGCCGAGCATCAGTTCCGGATGCTCCCTCATCATTGCAATGTTGCGCTCGAAACGCACCTCGTCCGATGTCAGCGGATTGTCCTGGAAAGGAAGCTCCCGTAGCTTGCGGCTCAAGGGCAACGAGCCAAGTCCGAGCGAGCAAGCCGTGGCGGCCAAGCGGCGGATGGTCGATGCGGACGCTGCCTGGCCGATCAGGCCGATGAAGGGCGCGGAAAGCACCATGCGTTCAATGCGTGTTGCAAGATAGGGGGCGGCCGAAAGCGCAATCAGGCCACCGGTCGAATGGCCGAGCAGGTAGAAGGGCAGGCGGGTGTCGGGCAGCACCACCGTTTCCAGAAAGGTGTCGAGGTCTCGCTCGTAATCGGAAAAGCGCCTCACATGGCCATGCTGTCGTTTCTTGATCAGCCGTGGCGAACCGCCCTGGCCACGAAGATCGAAGATCGCAACCCAGAAGCCCTTCGCCGTTAGATCGCGGATCGCCTCGAAATA
>NZ_JABEPH010000324.1:0-7042 GCF_013004495.1 Rhizobium sp. SEMIA 4085 | reverse complement strand
CTGTCCCTGCTGTCCGTCGGCTTCGAACAGAAGGGGGAGGGGCCGGATGGCACGGTCGAGCTGACGCTTGCCGGCGCAGCCGAGATCGTCCTCGACGTCGAATGCATCGAAGTGCAGCTTGCGGATATCGGTGGGGCATGGGAAACCGCCTCCAAGCCCCGCCACCCCGGTGCGTGAAGACGTCCCCGTGTCGAATTGAGAAGGAATATCTGCGTTGGCAATCTGGCTGGATCAGACATCGGACGGTTTCGAGCAGCGCTTCGCCGCGTTTCTGACAACCAAGCGTGAGGTTTCAGAAGACGTGAACGCGGCCGTGCGCACGATCATCGACGACGTGCGCGCCCGCGGTGATGAAGCGCTCGCCGAATATTGCAAGAAATTCGACGGCATCGATTTTGCCGATGTGCCGATGCGCGTGAGCGAAGCGGAAATCGATGCCGCGGTGGAAGCAGTGCCTTCCGAAGTGCTCGGCGCGCTGAAGGTTGCGGCCGTCCGTATCGAATCCCATCATCGCCGCCAGCTGCCGAAGGACGATATCTACGAGGACGCCATGGGCGTCGGGCTCGGCTCGCGCTGGACGGCGATCGAGGCGGTCGGTCTCTACGTGCCGGGCGGCACGGCAAGCTATCCGAGCTCGGTGCTCATGAATGCCGTGCCGGCAAAGGTCGCAGGCGTCGAGCGCATCGTCATTGCGGTGCCGGCAACGGGCGGTGAGGTCAATCCGGCCGTACTTGCTGCGGCCAAGCTTGCCGGTGTATCGGAAATCTACCGTGTCAGCGGTGCGCAGGCTATTGCCGCGCTTGCCTACGGGACGGAGACGATCGCGCCGGTCGCAAAGATCACCGGCCCGGGCAACGCCTATGTTGCCGCCGCCAAGCGCCAGGTCTTCGGCACGGTCGGCATCGACATGATCGCCGGCCCGTCGGAAGTGCTGGTGATCGCAGACAAGGATAACAACCCGGACTGGATCGCCGCCGACCTTCTGGCCCAGGCCGAACATGATGCAAGTGCCCAGGCGATCCTGGTCACTGATAACGCCGAATTCGGCAAGGCCGTGGAAGTCGCCGTCGAGCGGCAGCTGAAGACTTTAAACCGTGCGGAAACCGCCGCCCGCAGCTGGCGGGATTTCGGTGCGGTCATCCTGGTGAAGGACCTGAAGGATGCGATACCGCTTGCCAACCGCATCGCCGCCGAGCATCTGGAGCTCGCGGTTGCCGATCCGGATGCGCTGCTCGACGGAATACGCAATGCCGGCGCGATCTTCATCGGCGCCCATACGCCGGAAGTGATCGGCGATTATGTCGGCGGCTCGAACCATGTCCTGCCGACAGCGCGCTCTGCCCGCTTCTCCTCCGGCCTTTCCTTGCTCGACTTCGTCAAGCGCACCTCGATCCTCCGGCTCGGCCCGCAGCAGCTTCGCGATCTCGGTCCGGCGGCGATTGCCCTCGCGGTCTGCGAAGGCCTCGACGCCCATGCGCGATCAGTCGCGATCCGTCTCAATCTCGAAAGGTGAGGCATGGCGAAGGGCGACTTCCGGCTCTCAGATATCGTCCTTGACGATACGATCGGCCGTTCGACGCCTGATGTCGAGCACGAGCGCGCCGTCGCGATCTTCGACCTCATCGAGGAAAACAGCTTCGAGCCAGTCGGCCACAGCGGTGGACCCTACCGGCTGAAGATTTCGCTGGTCGATTCCAAGCTCGTCTTTGCGATCACCACGGAAGCCGGGCGGGATGTTGCGACCCATATCCTGTCACTGACCCCCTTCCGCCGGCTCGTGAAAGACTATTTCATGATCTGCGAAAGCTATTACGAGGCGATCCGCTCTGCCTCGCCAAGCCGCATCGAGGCGATCGATATGGGACGGCGCGGCATCCACAACGAGGGCTCGCAGACATTGAAGGATCGGCTTGCCGGGAAGATCGAGGTCGATTTCGACACGGCGCGCCGCATCTTCACGCTCGTCTGCGTGCTCTACTGGCGCGGATGACGGCGATGGCGCCGGCTCCGACCACGGCAGAAGGAAAGGCGCCCGGCGCGATTCTCTTCATGTGCGGGCTGAACGCCATCCGCTCGCCGATCGCCGAAGTGATCGCCCGTAGCATCCTGCCCAGGAATACCTATATACGTTCCGCAGGCGTTCGCGCCGGCGAGCGCGACCCCTTTGTCGATGTCGTGCTCGATGAAATCGGCCTTTCGCTCGGGCGTCGCCAGCCGCAGACGCTTGACGAGCTCGAGGATGACTACTTCGATCTGATCATCACGCTCTCGCCGCAGGCCCATCACGCCGCACTGGAACTGACGCGGTCGAGCGCCGTCGACGTGATCTATTGGCCGACGATGGATCCGACGGTCACAACCGGGACCCGCGAGCAGATTCTGGACGCTTACCGTGAGGTGCGTGATCACCTCGAGACGCTCATCGAAACACGGCTCGTCAGGAGAAATGGCATCGCCGCGCAATCGGCGTGAAACAAAAGGAAGAAAGCCCGATCAACAAGGTTCACAAATGACCCCTGATTGTGTAGTTTCCGCGAAAATTTTAAGGCGGCCAATGCCGTCATCTCAACCGACAGGAAGAAAACCTTTATATGCCTAAAGAAGAAGTCCTCGAATTCCCGGGTATTGTGACCGAACTTCTGCCGAACGCGACCTTTCGGGTGAAGCTCGAAAACGAGCACGAAATCATCGCCCATACGGCGGGCCGCATGCGCAAGAACCGCATCCGCGTTCTCGCCGGCGACAAGGTTCTTGTGGAAATGACGCCTTACGATCTCACGAAGGGCCGCATCACCTATCGTTTCAAATAGGCTTGGCCCGGAAGCTTCAAGGGCTTCCGTTTCCGGTCGAGGGTCCATGGCGCTCACATACAAGCTCATTCTGGCTTCCGGCTCGCCGCGCCGTGTCGACCTGCTCAACCAGGCAGGCATCGAGCCCTCGCGCCTAATGCCGATGGATATCGACGAGACGCCGAGGAAATCCGAGCATCCCCGTTCGCTTGCCCGGCGCCTTTCGACGGAAAAGGCCGAAGCGGCCCTTGCCGCGATCAAGAGCGACATGGCCTGGAAGGGCAGCTATATCCTTGCTGCCGACACTGTGGTTGCCGTCGGTCGCCGCATTCTCGGCAAGGCCGAGTTCGCAGACGAGGCTTCCGCCTCGCTGCATCTGCTTTCCGGCCGCAGCCACTGGGTCTATACCGGCGTCTGCCTGGTGACGCCCGACCGCAAGATCCGCCAGAAGATCGCCGAGACGAAAGTGCGCTTCAAACGCCTTTCCGGTTTCGAGATCGAGAACTATCTTGCCTCTGGCCAGTGGCGCGGCAAGGCGGGTGCCTATGGCATCCAGGGGCTGGCCGGCAGCTTCGTGCAGAAAATGGTGGGCTCCTACACAAATGTCGTCGGCCTGCCGCTTTATGAAACAATCCTGCTGCTGACCGGCGAAGGCTTCGACGTGCATAGCCGGTGGCCTGAAGGCTGAGCCCGGAGGAAGATCACCGTGCCCGAAGAGAAAAAAACCGTCGCCAAGGTCGAACCGCTGCGCAAGACGCGCCCTTGCCCGGAATGCGCCAAGCCCTCGCACCGCGATCACTATCCTTTCTGTTCGAACCGGTGCCGCGAGGCCGACCTCTCCCGCTGGCTGAACGGCGCCTATGCCATTCCGGTTGCCGAAGACGAGAAGAGCAGGGACTACGACGACGAAAACTAGCGATAATCCACAGCGAACCCCTTCAATTTGCTCGTGAATCCGCAAAATGTCCCCGGTTGGCAAAAAACTGTCATTTGCTGCTTGCCATGGCCGGACAAGATGCTATAACCCCGCTCGCTTCCGGGGCGAACCAAGGCCCCGCACTTCTTTCAACGAAGAATGTTCTGCGAAGCACGGATGCCCAGATAGCTCAGTTGGTAGAGCAGCGGATTGAAAATCCGCGTGTCGCTGGTTCGATTCCGGCTCTGGGCACCACCGAAAACCCATTTAAAAAGCCGTGAGCCGTGATCTGGTCCGCAGATTTACTGTTTGAATGTCGCATCACGCCTCGGACGGAGCCTCGGCCCCGGAACTGCGCACCCTTGCGGATTTCGGTGGATTCGAATCTGACTACGTGACGTTCGCGAAGCCGTCCATTGGCTGGAGACTAAGCCACCCTACCGTCTTTTCCATTCTATTCAGGCACTGTTCTGCATTTCAGATCGGCGACAACCTGAAGGCATGAGTATCGGGTCGGTCGCGGCACCTAGACCAAGAGGAGAACCATCCCAGATCGTTCAAGACGACGGCCGCCTGCTTGGTTTTGGATAGATATCGCTCATCGATCGACTTGATGCCCTAATTTTCGCGGCGGTAGGTGTCTTAGGTTCGGTCGCGCGCGCGTCCGTCTGTGGGCACTTGCAAGAGTAACTCGGCCCACGGCGGCTACAGCGTCCAATTCTATGAGGTAGCCAAAATGCAATCCGGGAACGGGCACCACCGTTCGAGCCGGCCGCACCTGCTGCTTGAGCGTTACAATTCATGTCATCTGAACGCTGGCTTGAGAAGGAAGTTAATAAAGATTTCGCGCTGCTGCCCCAGCGCCAGTCAACAAGGAAGCGTGATCGGCGCTGCGAACCTTCATTGAATGCGCCGGCCGTTGCGGTCGGGGTTCGAGCGCACCGCCTGTCGCACGGCGGCCTTTGCAGCCGCTGTAGATGAGCATGTCGGCGCCGGCGACCGTCGCAGAATCGACCAAAGCAGGGCTCCGCCATCCCTGATCAAGGGTGCCAAGACTTTGGTCTGGAGGAGTGTCCACGGAAATTCACCGCAGTTCGGAGGTCGAACTGATCGGCATTCGCTTCGTTCAGCGTCGCCATGCACCCGATGCCGGCATGAGAAAGGCGCCGTCGACGCGCCATACCTAATCGCGCACGGCAGTGCCGAACTCGGCGGCGGCGGGATCGGTAGCGTCATTTTCAAGATGACGGCCGTGAGCAGCATCGTTTCGGCAATCTGTTCTGGATTGTGCCCGGTCAAGACCAAGCGAGCACCCTCGTCGGTTAGGCGCTTGGCGGTGGCGCGGCCGATGCCGGATCCTTATCCGGAGTATCGGCTGATCGCGAGATCGGTCGCGTCGATCTCAGGTTTGCGACCGCTGACAAGATCGGCGATCACGCGCGCCGAGCCAGAGCTCATCGTCCAGCCTAACGTCCCATGCCCTGTGTTGAGAAACAGGCCCGTGATCTTCGTTGGACCGATGACGGGCGTCCCGTCCGGCGTCATCGGACGCAATCCTGACCAGAAGGATGCATTTGAGACCTCGCCCCCGGGGAAGAGGTCGGTGACGGAATGTTCGAGCGTGCGGCGGCGCGCCTGCCCGAGATCATTGGTATATCCGGAGATCTCTGCCATGCCGCCAACGCGGATGCGATCGCCAAGGCGGGTGATGGCGATCTTGTAAGTCTCGTCCATCACGGTCGATTCCGGCGCGCGCGAAGCGTCGGTGATTGGGATCGTCAATGAATAGCCCTTCACGGGATAAACTGGCAGTGTGATGCCGAGCGGCTTCAGGAGCAGCGAAGAGTAGCTGCCGAGTGCCACGACGACCGCATCGGCGCGAAGGATTTCTCGATCGCAGATGACGCTGCGGACCCGACCGCCTGCCACATCCAGCCCTTTGATCTGAGTGTCATAGGCGAAGCGCACGCCGAGTTCCTCGACTTTCTTCGCGAGCGCATTGGTAAACTTGAAGCAGTCGCCGGTTTCATCCTTCGGCGTCAGCAGACCGCCAACGATCTTGTCGCGCACATGAGCAAGTGCCGGTTCGGCACGGATGCACCCATCACGGTCCAGCACCTCGTAGGGAATGCCGTCGGCGGCAAGAGCCTTGACGTCCTTGCCGGAGGCATCGAACTGCTGCTGCGTACGGAAAAGTTGCAGTGTCCCCTGCATGCGCTCATCATAGGCGATGTCTGTCTCGGCACGTAGCGCGGCGAGCGAAATCCGGCTGTAATCTGCAAGCCGCAGCATACGACTCTTGTTTATCGCATACCGCTCGGATGTGCAGTTCGACAACATCCTGACGAGCCAGCAGAGCATCGCGACATCGACCTTCGGGCGCAGGATCAACGGCGCGTATTGCATGAACAGCCATTTGATTGCCTTCATCGGAATGCCGGGTGCGGCCCACGGCGAGCAATAGCCGAAGGAGACTTCGCCGGCATTGGCAAAGCTCGTTTCAAATGCCGGCCCCTCTTGGCGGTCGACAACGATAACCTCGTGTCCGGACTTGGCAAGTTGGTAGGCGGACGTCACGCCGATGATGCCGGCGCCGAGAACGATGACTTTCATGTGTATCCTTACGCGAAAATAAATGTTCAGCGATACCGCCGATGATAGCGCTGACCGAGGCCGGTCAAGATTTCGTAGGAGATTGTGCCGGCGTCGCGGGCAAGGTCTTCCAACGTCTGATGAGGGCCGAGCACTTCAACGAAGCTGCCGAGGGTTAGCGTGCCTTCCGGCAGGGCAGATATGTCAATTGTCATGCTGTCCATCGAAACTCGGCCGACAATCGGAAGGCGTACGCCATCGTAGTAAACCGCTCCACGACCGCTCAGGCTGCGCAGCAGCCCGTCGGCATAACCCGCCGCAAGCGTCGCAAGGCGCATTTCGCCCTCCGCGACATGAGCACCACTATAGCCGATACGAGCACCGGCCTGGACCGCCTGGATCTGCACCACCGCGACATCCAGGTGAACGACCGCCTCCATCGGGTTTGCAACACCTGCAGTCGGGGCGCCACCGTAAAGCGCAATTCCGGAACGGGCGAGCACACCGTGAAAGGCATTGCCGAGAAAGATCCCGCCGGAATTAGCGAAGCAGACGTCGAAGCCGGGAAACTCGTCGGCGATCCGGTTCATTTCGGCAAGCTGGTCGCCATTTTGCTCGCTTCCAGCATCGTCGGCGGACGCGAGATGGCTCATGCTGAACCAGACCGCGACATTCCCGACTTCCCTAAGCCACGACGACAGCCCCGCCCGCTCCCTTGGCGGCCCGCCAAGACTCAACATGCCGG
>NZ_JABEPH010000323.1:0-7093 GCF_013004495.1 Rhizobium sp. SEMIA 4085 | reverse complement strand
GCCAACGGGTGCGCCGTAATCCATCACGTACATGGAATATTTCTTGGCACCGAGCCGATCGAGCAACCCATCGACGAGATCGGCATAATGGCCGAAGGAAAAGACGAATTTGGTGTGATCGGGGGCGTCACTCTGGCCGAAGCCCGGGTAGTCTGGAGCGATGACCCTATAGCGATCGGCGAGAAGCGGGATGAGATTACGGAACATATGGGACGATGTCGGAAAACCATGGAGTAGAACGACCACCGGACCGTCTTTCGGACCCGCTTCACGATAGAAGATGTTCACACCGGCGATAGCGGCCGTCCGGTAATGAACGGTGACGGGAGCCTGCTGCGTGGCTGCTTGGTCGGGCGTGGACGACGCGGCAAAGGACAGTGGGGCGAAGCTGACAGTTGCGAGCATCAGGGTCAGGATCAGGCGTTTCATGGTGGTCTCCTTGGGGTTTGAGGCCAGCTACGACTGGCTTGAAGACCAACATATCCATGAGCAAAAAAATGATAATCCGCTCAATTCGGAAGTGATAATTACATCGTATGAAACAATGAACGCACTCACCTGAAAATTAAGGCCGGATCCTTTCCCTTTTGATCGGTGCGAATTTGGCAAGATGTTGATCGAGTTATGCCCGATAGGAGCCAAGCATCATCGGAAAGCGATGAATTTGGCCCGAGCCGGCCTCAATCTAGTTTAAGAGCCGGTTTTCCCGCAGGTGGGCCGCTGCCATGTCCACGAAGGCGCGAACCTTGGCTGGCGCGTGCCGCCCCTGCGGATGTAGGATATGGATCGGCATCGGTGGTTCTTCATAGTCGCTGAGGACGATCTGCAATTCCCCCGCAATGAGTGCCGGGCCGATCTGGTAATGCAGAACCCGGGTCAAACCCCACCCTGCTCGGGCCGCCGTTATCACGGCTTCATTCGTATTGCACTGAAGTATCGGGTCGATCATTACACGCTGGTCATTCGCAAAACGCCATTCCGGCGATGCCCAGGCGCTTGTTGACGCCGCAATGCGATGGTTTTTGAGGTCGGCCGGGGTGGTTGGAACGCCGTGGCTTTCGAAATAACTCGGGGATCCGCAAATGACGTGCCGCACAGTACCCACTTTGATAGCAGAGAAACCGGAATCACGCAGGTGGCCGATGCGAACGGCCACGTCGACCCCTTCTTCGACAATGTTGACGGGGCGATCAATAAACAGGGTCCTTGCATGCATGGTCGGGAAGGTATTCAGGAATTCAGTTACAATGGGCAGCACATACATCTGTCCGAACAAGGCCGAGGCCGTGATCGCCAGCGTACCGGTCGGGGTCGCGTAGGAACCACCCGCGGCAGCCTCCGCTTCGGCGATATCGGCCAATATGCGGCGGCAATCCTCGAAATACCGTGTGCCTGCCTCGGTCATCTTGACGGATCGCGTCGTGCGAACGAACAGGCGGGCACCAATGAGATCTTCAAGTGCTGCAACAGCCCGCGTCACCGCGGGTGCACTCATATGCATGTGGCGCGCCGTATCCGCAAAACTTTCCATCTCCGCAACCTTTGCGAAAATCCGCATTGCCTGCCATCGATCCATACGCCCCCCAAAGATTGCTCGTGCTGCTTCGACGTGACCGTTGCTCAAAATTGTATGAATCCCGAAACGGATTGAGCAAGACCGTTTCGAGATTGATACCAATGACATAACTGGAGATGTCATAAAAGAAGCGTTGGTGGTGGCTTATGCGGATCTCAACTGAGATCGGTTGATATAAGACGCCGCGATCCTTTCAATGTCCGCACAGGCTTGTGCGTCCAGACCGGCTTTCATCCCGCGCTCGCGGTTTTCGGCGTTCGATGAAAGTGCCAAAGCCATCGCTCTGGACAGCTGGAAATCGAAGCTCGAGCCGTTGCGGGCTAAATCGATTTCCGCGCCGGTCATGCCGAGCGCCTTCGCGTCCTTTTCCTGCTGCCGGACAAAAATGGGATCACGGCGTCCGGCGGTAAGCGCGAGTTCGATCGACAGCCTCGCCTTAGCATCGATTTTGAAACCTGTCATGGCCGTGACCTCCTTGATCCGGGCCTCGGTCAGAAGCCGAAGTCGCTCAACCCTGGATGATCGTCAGGCCGGCGTCCGAGTGGCCAGCGGAACCTGCGCTCAGCCTCCGTGATGGGATGCTCGTTGATGCTGGCATGGCGCGCGCGCATCAGCCCGTCCTCGGCGAATTCCCAGTTCTCGTTGCCATAGGCTCGAAACCACTGGCCGCTGTCGTCGTGGTATTCATAAGCATAGCGAACGGCAATGCGGTTACCCTGGAAGGCCCAAAGCTCCTTGATCAGGCGATAATCGAGCTCGCGGTTCCATTTGCGCGTCAGGAAGGCCTCAGCCTCGGCACGGTTGGTTGCGAATTCGGCGCGGTTGCGCCAGCGCGTATCGACCGTATAAGCAAGCGCCACCTTGGCGGCATCGCGGCTGTTCCAGCCATCTTCGGCAAGACGTACCTTTTCGATAGCACTCTGTTCATTGAAAGGGGGAAGTGGCGGACGAGACATAGTTTTACTCCTTGTAGATTGGGAAAGGGTTGGGCGGGCAGGCAGGCGACCACCCGTTAATTGATCATGCTGCAAGGCGATCGATACGCGGGAAATCGATCTCGGTGCCCAGGGCCTCGTTGATGTAGTTGGTGAATGTGTTCAGCGCGACATGAGCGATGATTTCGACGATTTCAGCATCGCTGTAACCCGCGGCGCGGACCTTTTCGATTTCGACTGACGCCACCGAGCCGCGATCGTCGACAAGGGCGCGGGCGAACTCGACAGCGGCGGCGGCCTTCGGATCATTCGAGGTGCCGCGGCGGTTCGCTTCGATTTCGGTCTCGTCCAGCTTGGCAAACTTTGTGCCAGTATAGGTATGTGCGGAAAGGCAGTAGTCACAACCATTGGCGTCGGCCATGGTCAGCGCGATCCGATCGCGGGTGGCCGGAGGCAGCTTACCCTTACCGAGAGCACCCTGCAGGGCCGTCAGGCCGCTCAAAGCCGCTGGGCTGTTCGACACCAGGCGGAAGATGTTCGGCACAGAACCAATCTGCTTCTGGATGGCTTCGAGCACAGGCCGCGAGGCTTCGGGCGCATCGTTGATTGTGGCAGGCGTCGGAATTCGTGACATGTCTATCTCCTTGATTTGGTTGCAAAGGCTTCCGTTTCGTCCCGAATAAGATGCTCCGATTTTGTCGGATGATGAACCTCGAAAAGGCGGAAGATACCCTTGCGTCAGACGCATCAATGACGCGTGTCAGAGTTCGAGCTGGATCCGGTTTTCCTCATCGCTCTCCTGTTCAGCAGGAACGGCGCAGCACAGCAGCACTTCGCCTTCGGCAATCGTCGCCGTTGGCTCCTTGACGTAGGTCACCGCACCCTTGGTGAGCTTGGTGCGACATGTTCCGCAATTTCCTTCCCGGCAACTGAATTCGGGGCTCAGGCCACGCGCTTCCGCCAGTTCCAGCAATGTGCCGGAATCGGGCGTCCAGCGCGCCTCTTTCAGCGATCCCACGAAGGCGACCGGCACAGGTTTAGAGGATGGCGGCAGGCGAGGGGTCACGATCGACCAGGCGTCGAACACTCGCTTCAGCGACGAAGGGCCAAACGCCTCTGAATGGATGCGCCCGTCGGCGACATTATAACCACGCAGCCCGTCGTATAGTGACTGGGTAAACTGCGGCGGCCCGCAAACGTAGAAATCATAATCGTTGAACGGCAAGTGGCGGGAGAGCAGCGCCAGGTTGATATGCCCGATCACATCGTAGTCAACGCCTTCTTCAGCGCCACTGGCATCGCTCAAGACTCGGATGAGCCTGACAGCGCCTTGCGCGGCGTTCACAAGCTCGGCGATTTCCCGGTCGAACGGACGCTCCTGTCTGGAACGTGCCGCATGAAAAACAATGATCGGCCGAATGCGCTGCTTGCGCAGTCCCTCGTAGACGACGTGGCGCAACATGGCGAGCATTGGGGTAATCCCCACCCCACCGGCAAGCAGCACCGCCGGGCGGATCGCGCGGGCATCGATGGTGAAGGCGCCGGCCGGCGCCCGCGCTTCGATCGTGTCGCCGACGCGGATATGATCGTGGAGGTGTTGGGACACTGCACCGTCTCGCTTGACACTGATGCGGTAGAGACCGTCCGAAGGCGCAACGGACAGGGTATAGGTCCGGATGACAGGCTTATCGGCGCCAGGGACGCTGATGCGAATCGGCAAATGCTGCCCGGCAATATGCGGCAGCAAACCTGCCCCATCGGCCGGCTGAAGGTGAAACGAACGGATCGAGGCACTTTCCTCGACGATCTTCGTCACTGTCAGAGCGCGCCACTGACTGGCAAGCTCCGCGGCACGCAGCCGGTCGGCTGCCTGCGCCCAATCTCCGGTCATCAAGGAATTGGCAGACCATCCGTCTTGCCGGAAGGCAAAGCGCAGCGCGAGCGCGTTGCGACGGCGAACAATGCGGCGCGCCTTAAAGGTCCACAGCCGTTCGGCTCCCTGAAAAGCCGCGATCTCGGGTGAGTTCAGGATAACCTCGGCGTCACCGGTCATCTGCAGCATGTCGCCACTGGCGTAATCGACGAACACAAGCCCCGCCTTGCCGTTCAACAGGATGTTTCCGAGGGTTGAAAAAAACATGTTTCCATCGAAGTCCGGGACCGTCAGTGTCCCGTCGCCCGCAACGCGAACAAAACCAGCCTTGCCGCCGCGATGAGACACATCGACCTGGCGTCGATCCTCGCGATCAGCGAAAGAGGCGACGAAAAACGCATCTGCCGCCGCGATCATGGCACGCGCTGCGTTGTCGAGGACGGACAGGTCTTCGACAGAGCCGGCAAACGCTTCGCCCGGCTCGCGCGCAAATTCAAAATCGCGCAACTGGATATATCGCGGACAGTTTCCGAAGCTCTGGTCGACGTCCACGCGCAAACCGTCGGCTGAATTCGAGATGATCCCGTTCATGCGGTTGCGCCGCCTTGTGTGCATCTCCATGCCGAGAAGGCCGATGGGCTGGCCCTCGGCCAAACCTGCGCTCGCGGGGTCGCTGGCATCGCTTCTGGCCGCGATATTCAGGATGGTTGACGATGGGGAGGACATGAAGCCTGAGTGGCCCTCAAGGAAAGTCGCCCAGGCGTCGCCTCGCCTGTCGACACTGCCCAGCACGATGAATGGTAGCTGAGCGTAAAAGTCGCGATGTTGATCGGGCATGAAGTCGCGAATGACACGCTGACCGACGGCCGCCATGCGTTCGGCGACGCCGACCTTCTCTTGAATATAGGTCTCACCTGCGTGCCAGACCGGCAGCGCCTTCAAGGTCTCGTTCATGTCCTGTCTCCCCGAAAAAATAAAGATCGGGCGCACGCAGCCGCACGCCCGTATCCCGGCTCAAGCAGCAAGGCCGACTGGCGTTTGAACAAACGGAACGAAGCCTGGTAGCGCTTCGACACGGCGGAGAAAGGCATCGACAGCCGGATAGGTGGTGAGATCGACGTTCCCCTCTGGCGCCCGGGCCACGTAGCTGTAGATCGCAACGTCCGCGATCGTCGGCCCATTGCCGACAAGCCAGGTGCGGTCGGTGAGGTGGCTTTCGAGCTTGCCGAGCAGCGCATGAGCGCGCCCAATCACCTCTTCAGGGTTGTACTTGGCACCGAAGACGGTGATCAGCCGTGCCGCTGCAGGACCATAGGCCACCTCCCCGGCGGCAACCGATAGCCAGCGCTGAACGGCGGCGGCGCCCTGGGCGTCTTCGGGAAGCCAATCGGTGCGCGCAGCCTTCTTGGCGACGTAAACGAGGATGGCATTGCTGTCGGAGATGGCCACGCCATCGTCTTCCAGTACCGGCACCTGGCCGAACGGATTCAGCTTCAGAAATTCCGGCTTCTTGTGCGCGCCAGATTTCAGATCGACCTCGACCAGTTCGTGGGGCAGACCAAGTAGCGAGACGAACAAACGGGCCCGATGCGAGTGCCCTGACAGAGGATGGTGATAAAGTTTCATGAGCTGCTCCTGAGACATTCTCGGATGGGTTCATTCCCGATCCGCGTCTCGAAGGTGCAATAATCGTTCGCCCGTGAGAACGGCCGAGTTTCGCAGTTCATAATTACGGCTGACGCAATAATCCCGAGAACGTGCATACCTATGGCGAACTGGAGGAAGCCATGGATGGCGCCAAAGAAAACCTGAACAGCCTGTCCATCATCCAGGTTGTCGTGCCTCAGCGGTCGATCCCCGATAATGCGCGGAAAGCAAACTAGAGTGGCCGATGTCGCAATTATCCTGGGCCTTTAGCCCTTGCTGGACCACTATCCCCGGCAGCTGTCTGGAGGACAACGGGAGCGAGTAGACATGGGTCGGGCCGCAGACGCATGCCTGCAATCCTCCATCGATCCGCATAGCGCACCTTTTCCGCCCGGTTATGCTGCGGCAGCGCGCTCGACGAACCGAAATACCCTTACCACGCTTGCACGGCTCAATCCAAGCTCTTCGGCGATGCAGTCTACCGACTTACCAGCGGCCTCCAGCCGCAATACCTCTTCCGCCTTGCGTGTCCACCTGTCCACCGATGTCAGCTTTTCCGGGACGACGTCGCTGAACGGGGCACGATCTGTGATGGAGGTTCTGGCGCATTCGACACGGGCGGAAGTCATCACATGCTCCATTGTATCAGTGAGGGATCACAATTAATGAGATGAAGCGTGTCGAAATTAAATTCCAATTTATGAGGTACCGGAGGCACGCCGTTATTAGTAGACCTCTTGGTTTTCAGTGTGGTTTGGCAGTAAAACGGGGTGTTCCTCAAATTTTGTGGTCGTGCTGCTGAGGGGGCAGCATTCCCGCTCTAACGACCTCTGGACCTGCTCTGCCATACATTGCACGCTTGATCGTCTTCAGGCGGATTGATGTGGCCTTCCACCTAGCCGTCGCTCCACGGAAGTTCGATTGCGTTGTGACGGCGTCAATGTCACGACGCAAAACTCGGTCGACCGCGCGATCGACCGCAGCTGATGACGTTCACTGGCCGACTTGAGCCGACTCGCACCGTTGGACTATAACACATATTTCATAACTGCCAGGAAAATT
>NZ_JABEPH010000322.1:0-7108 GCF_013004495.1 Rhizobium sp. SEMIA 4085 | reverse complement strand
CTCGCCGAGTATCGCCGCCGCGGCCATGAGCCGGGCGTCGGTCTCCGTGATCGGCAACGCGCTGCGACTGAGGCTCCAGAAACTCTGAAAGGACAAGAGGATGAACATCGGCGAAGCATCGGACCGGTCCGGTCTGCCATCGAAGACCATCCGCTACTACGAGGATATCGGCCTGATCAGCCCCGGCAGGGGCGCAAACGGCTATCGTGACTATGCCGCAGCCGATGTCCATAAGCTGCGCTTCCTCCAGCGCTCGCGTGGCTTGGGTTTCTCCGTCGAGGAATGCCGCCAGCTTTTGGCGCTCTACGAAGACAAAAGCCGGGCAAGCGCCGATGTGAAGGAGATCGCACAAGGTAAGCTCAATGAGATTGATCGCAAGATCCGCGAGTTGATGGACCTGCGCCGGACGCTCGAGCATCTGGTGCATGCCTGCCATGGCAACGGCCGGCCGGATTGTCCAATTCTGGAGGAGTTGTCGGATGGAAAAACTGTCTAGACACCAGGACCATTTGTCGTGAGATCGGTCAGCGCGAAACCGGCATCCCTCGTCAGGATCGGCATCGTGCCTGCCTTTGCCGCCGCATAGTGAAAACCCTCTACCAGATTGAGCGCACTGTTGCGGTTAGGAACGATGGCGGCCCTTTTTTCAAGGCGCTGAGGGCAATGTCATTTTCGGTCACCGTTATCGATACGACTGCGATCTCTGCAAGCCGCAGAAATTCCCGGATCTGAGCCTCGGTTTCGGCCATCGGAATCTGTTTCTTGCGACAGATGGCGGCCGACGCCTCCCGTACAGCAAGCACGGACATGACGCGCTTGCATCAACAAGACGCAGGCCGTGCGGCGCGCACTTGAAACCGAGCTTCGCCGCACAGATGAAAGCTCTCTGCGTGAGCGTTTAAGGCCACTGCAGGACAAGATCGCCTCGTATCGGGATAGTGACGTCGTTCTCGCTAAGAAGTTTCCTCCATCAGCTAAAAAACTTCAGAAGAACTGGAATAAAATCTCACGGACAGTCGTATACTCAATCATGGAACGGACAGAACGGCCATTCGACGTCATCGGGCAGCTTGCGGCGCTGAGGCGCTATGCGCGTGCGTTGGTGCGCAATTCGGATGACGCCGAAGATCTTGTCCATGATGCGCTGGTGCGCGCCTTCGAGAAGCGGCAGAGCTTTAGGCGCGGCGGCAATCTGAGGACCTGGCTGCTTTCCATTCTCCACAACGTCCATATCGACCGGGTTCGTCAGAACCGGTCCATAACGCGCAGGCACGATAAGGCAGCCGTCGAGGCAGACCAGTCGCTGCCGGCGGGACAGGAACATGCGGTGCGTCTTCAGCAGGTTCGTGATGCTTTCTTCGACCTGCCGGAAGAACAGCGCGAAGCACTGCATCTCGTGGCGATCGAGGATCTTTCCTACCAGGAAGCCGCGGCCTCGCTCGGCATTCCGGTCGGAACGCTGATGTCGCGCATCGCGCGCGCCCGGGCCCAGCTTCGCGAATTCGAGGCAGCGACGCCGCGTGCCTCACACCTGAGGTTAATCGGAAGGAACGGCAATGAAAGCAGTTGATCCGATCATCGATGCCGATCTCGACGCCTATGTGGATGGCGAACTGGACGTGGCACGCCGCATCCAGGTGGAGTCTTATCTCTCCGAGAATCCGGCGATTGCCGCAAAGGTAATGGCCGATCTCAGCATCAAGGGCGAGCTGCGTCTGGCGCTCGCCGGAGAGAACGCCTTTGGCCGGATCGAGACCCGCGATGCCGCACGACGTCTGGAGCGGGGTCTTTCTTACGGCCGTATCCTTCATTCGGTTCAGCGAATTGCCGCCGTCGGCATCCTCGTGATGGCAGGCTGGGTGGCGCATACATCCTTTGGTGCCTTTACGGCGACGGAGGTGGCCGCATCCGTTCCGGCCCCGCCCTACGTCGAGGATGCGGTGCGCGCCTACCAGACAGCCAAGCTTCGCGAAACGATGCCTTCGCAGCCGGCGGCGCAATATAATGCCGACGACATTCGTGCGGCGACCGCAATCGCGATGCCGGAGCTCCCGAAAGACTGGAAGGTTTCCGATGTCCAGATCTTTCCGTCTGAGTTCGGCCCCAGTGTCGAAATGGCAATCCGGGAACCGGATGGGAAGCGGCTTTCGCTTTTTGCCGTGCGGCCCGGCGCGTTTGCTGTTCAGCCGGTCAGCCATCTGGCGCTCGACAATGCTGAAGCTGCTTACTGGCAGATCGGCGAGGTCGCCTATGCGCTGATTGCCAGTGACAAGGATCTTGAACTCGACCGGGCTGCCGAAGGGCTCGCCCGTTCGCTCTACTAGTGTCAACCCGAGGAGATTAACATGAATCCGAACAATCCGCGATACGGCTACGGCACCGCCGCAGGCTCGCAGGCTGTCTTCGACGAAGGCCTGCGCCAGCATATGCTGCGCGTTTACAACTACATGGGTCTCGGCCTGGTCATCACCGGGATCGTCGCCTTCATCGTCGGCAGCACGCCGGCCCTTTACGTGCCGATCTTCCAGTCGCCCTTGAAGTGGGTGGTGATGCTCGCGCCGCTTGCCTTCGTCTTCTTCTTCACGTTCCGCATCCAGACGATGTCGGCAAGTGCTGCGCAGATGACTTTCTGGGCGTTCTGCGCGGTCATGGGACTGTCGCTTGCCTCGGTGTTCCTGGTCTTTACCGGCACGAGCATCGCGCGCACTTTCTTCATCGCCGCGACGATGTTCGGCGCGACCAGTCTCTATGGCTACGCGACAAAGCGTGATCTTTCACGTTTCGGCTCGTTTCTCATCATGGGTCTGATCGGCGTCATCATCGCCAGCATCGTCAACCTCTTCCTGGGTTCGAGTGCGCTGCAGTTCGCCATTTCGGTGATCGGTATCGTCGTCTTCGTCGGCCTGACCGCCTGGGACACGCAGAACATCAAGGAACAGTTTTCGGAAAATCACGATCAGGAATCGAACCAGAAGCTTGCTGTCTTCGGCGCGCTCTCGCTCTATCTGAACTTCGTGAACATCTTCCAGCTCCTGCTGAACTTCACGGGCGAGCGGGAATAAAGACTGCGCTTCTGGGGGCAATGGAAGCGCAAGAACGCTCGGTCCGTAGTCTGTGACAGGATGGCGGGCCGGGCGTTCACTGAAAAAAAGACGGCCGGGCCACATGCCCGGCCGTCTTCGTTGTGTCAGATGATACCCCAGGCGCGGTAGCGTCCGCGGCCGGTGATTTCGCGGATGCCGATCTCGTTGAGAAGATTGAGTGCGCCCCGGCTCGTCACCCGCAACTGACGGGCAACCATCGTCGAGGAAACCATGGGCCGCGAAAGGACGAATTCCGCAAGCTGCGGCAGGCTGCTGTTCGAGCGGCGATCCCTGAACCGCAGTTCCATCTGGGTGCGGGCAAGGGATAAACGATCCATATCCTTCAGGCCGGTCGCCGCACTCTCACGCATTGCCTCCAGGAAGGCGAGCAGCCGCGTCGCCCGATCGCGCGAGCGGCGGCGCTCATGGCGGATTACCTTCAATCCGGCATAGAAGGAAAAGAGATGAGAGGTGACCTTGCCCCGCGATCGCAGATAGCTTGAAACCAGAAGGCCGCCCAGCCAGTGCTGACGCCGAAGCGGTTCGGTTCTCTCCCAGGCCTCGAAAAGGATGGCTGCGCCTAAGGCGGCAGGCAACTCCTCGGCAAGCGGAATGACCGCACGCCAATCGGATAGACGCTGGGCCTCGTCCCATTCATCGTCGCCGAACAGGCCAAGCGGATCGCCAGGCGTCTCCTTCGGCCTTTCTTCCACCTTTGAACCTCTGCCGAGATGAGTGTCGAGCAATCGCTGAGAGCGCGCGAGCACGGCGTCGATCTCGGCAAGTTCCATCGACAGCAGCGCTTCGCCTTCGTCCTTTTCCTCTTCAGGCGACGCCAGCCTTGCCTCGGGTGCGCGCCCGGCATCTTCTAGACCGGCGCCGGCAAGTACATTCAATCCGGCGCCACTCAGCGCCCAGATGGGGTCGGCCGTCCAGATGCGACGTCGTGCGCGCAGCACGGCATGGGCAATCGTCAGCTCGTGGCTCGGCGTCCGGCTGTCCATATGCGCGTCATGCAGCACCAGGTCTTCGACATGCACGAGTTCTCCGGCAACCCAGAGCGCGCCTGCAGCGTCGAAAAAGTGGCCGCGTTCGGCAAAACCAGCGCCGACCGGCGAACGGGCCACCCTCTCATCCAGCCTGGCCAGCATATCCTCCGCCAGCGCGAATGCGGGCAGCAGGCTCTTCAGCAGGGTATTGTCGATTTCGTAGCGCATCTTATCGGCCGGAAGTCATCTTGATGTTTACTTCCGCTATTTGTGGGATGATTCGCAATAGACCTGCTGCGAATTCTCAGGATGCCGGGCTGAAACGGGCAACGAGCGCATGGCGGTCGCCGGGATAGGTAAGGCGCACATGCGTCACAGGCCCGGCACTGCTCCAGGTGCGGCGCTCGATGACGAGGCAGGCCGCAGAGCGGGGAATGTCGAGTGCTGCGGCTTCCTCAGCACCAGCCGCAAACGCGTAAATCTTGTGCTCCGCCTTGCTCCACGGAACCTGTTTTAGAAGCCAGGGGCCAGGCGCGATTGCGCCGAAGTCGGCATCAATCGCTTCGGGAACGCTGCCAAGATTGATCAGGCGCTCTTCCAGACAGAAAGGCCGGGTCCCCGCAAAATGGACGCAAACGACCTCTTTAACGAGACCGCCGACCGGAAGATCGAGCTTGTCATCCGCCTTTGTTTTGCGGCTCGCGTTTTTTATGACCGAATAGGCGTACGGCAAGTTCAGCGATTGAACTTCTGCTTTGATGTCGTGGATTTCCAGCACAGCGGACTGCGACTGCGGCTGGGTGACGAAGCTGCCGGACTTCTTGCGGCGCTCGATCAACCCGGCCTTCGCCAACTGCGTCAGCACTTTGTTGACGGTCATTCGTGAGCAATCGTATTGCGCAGCGAGATCGACCTCGAACGGGATGCGAAAGCCCGGCGGCCACTCGCCCGAAACGATGCGACCTTCGATCTCGCTCAAAATGCGCTGATGCAGGGTCGGATCCTTGCTGCCGTTCATCATTCTCTCCGCGTCGCGCCACCTGCTCTATTGCGAATGCACCAGCAAGGAAAGACTTAGGCGGCAAGCATTTCGCCCATCGCAGCGAGGAAACGCCGACTGATCGCCTCACGCTGGCGATGACGGCCGCCTTCGACCTGTTTGCGGCCAACGGCCCAGAGGCAATCGACAGCGACGCTGCCGGCGAATATCCAGTGGTCGAGGATTTGATCATGTGCGAGATAAGGCACCTTGCTGCAATCAAGCGCGACGATATCCGCATAATTGCCTTCAGCGAGGCCAGCGGCAGCACCGAGCGCCGTACCACCACCTAAAAGCGCCTGATCGAACAGCGTGCGGCCCGTCGAGCCGTTGGTACCTGCAATCACGTTGCGGGCCTGAAGCACCAGGCGTTCGGAATATTCGAGCTGGCGGAGTTCCCCGGCAAGCGTAATCTGGACATTCGAGTCCGAACCAATGCCATAACGCCCGCCCTCTTCGAGAAAGATCGGCGCTGGAAAAACTCCGTCGCCGAGATTGGCTTCAGTGATGGGGCATAGACCGGCGACCGATCCGCTTTTGGCCATGCGCCGGGTTTCATCCTCGGTCATGTGGGTAGCATGGATGAGGCACCAGCTGCGGTCGACGGGCGCATGCTCAAGGAGCCACTCGATGGGTCTTGCGCCTGACCAAGCGATGCAATCGTCCACTTCCTTGACCTGTTCGGCGACGTGGATGTGGACCGGACCGCCTTCTGCAAGCGGCAGGAGCTTTGCCAACTCATCAGGCGTGACGGCGCGAAGGCTGTGTGGCGCAATACCAATCTTTGCGCCTTCCAGCTTGCGGGCGATCATGTGAGCTCGCTCCATCAGCTTTCCGAAGCTCTCAAGCGAGTTGATGAAGCGCCGCTGGCCCTCGAGGGGAGCAGCACCGCCGAAGCTCGAATGCGCGTAAAAGACCGGCAGCAATGTCAGGCCGATACCGGCCGTCTCGCTCGCCGCGCCGATGCGTTCCGCCAACTCCGCAATATTGGCATAAGGGCTTCCGTCCTTGTCATGATGCAGATAGTGGAATTCGCCGACGCGCGAAAAGCCGGCTTCAAGCATTTCCATGTAAAGCTGTGCGGCAACGGCCTCGACATGCTGCGGCGTCATCGAAAGCGCGAACCTGTACATGACCGCCCGCCAACTCCAGAAGCTGTCATTTGCAGGACCACGGACTTCAGCAAGGCCCGCCATGGCACGCTGGAATGCATGGCTGTGCAGGTTGGGCATCGCGGGAACAAGGAGGTTGTGGCACTCGTCGCTCACCTCGGCCTTCGCGCCGACCTCAACCTTCGCGATAAGGCCGCCATCAATTGTGAGACGCACGTCGCTTTGCCACCCCTCAGGCAGGAGCGCAGTCGCCGCATGAAGTATCGTCATCGCCTTTTCCCTTACTGTTGGGCCTTCCATCTTTCTTTTCCATGGAAACGCCCAAATTTCCACTTGTCACCCGATTATTATGTATATACATGTTTCGACCTAAGGAAAGGCGTAAAGCTGATGAGCGGGAACAAACTTTTTGCGCGGGAGCAGAGACCGAGCCTCTGGCGAAATGGCCGGCTCGCGACGCTCGATCCGGGTCAGCCGGGGCTGGGTATTGTTGAAAAAGGCGCGATCGTCACGGAAAACGGCCGAATCCGCTATGCCGGCCCGGAGGGCGAATTGCCGGTTTCCGTCATCGAACGTGCCGAAATCATCGACCTTGAGGGCCGCTGGGTGACGCCGGGGCTCGTCGATTGCCACACCCACATCGTTCATGGCGGTAACCGGGCGCGCGAATTCGAAATGCGCCTCGACGGCGCCACCTATGAAGAGATTGCCCGCGCCGGCGGTGGCATCGTCTCCTCGGTCAAGGCGACGAATGCGCTTTCTGGCGAAGGCCTTGTGCAAGCTTCCCTGCCCCGCCTCGGTACAGTGCTTTTCGAGGGGGGGGAGCCGAACGTGGTCAAGTCGGGATACGGCCTCCGCGTAGCCGGGGAAGTGCAGATTCCGGAG
>NZ_JABEPH010000321.1:0-7145 GCF_013004495.1 Rhizobium sp. SEMIA 4085 | reverse complement strand
GTAGCATTGTGTTTGTCGCTCTAGACAGAACAAAGCGCGTTGAAAAGTGTCGCGGCCTTCGTTCGGGAGCTGGCCGGACGTTATCCAGGAGAACCGGAATTGACACGATGATGTCTCGAATTGGACCGCTCCGACTATCTTGGACTGACAATCGAAACCGTCGCCCGCTCCTTGACCAAGCTCCGCGAAAGACGCATCATTCGCTACAACGGCAAACTGCAACGATTGGTTCGACTGCTTGACCGGGAACCCTCATGGCCCTGTCTAACGAGCGGTTCGCAGCACGGCGAGATCCTGAACCAGGACGACCCCCGCCGAGGAAGAATGGCAACAGACGCCTTTTGGAAATTCATCTGAATAGCACAGGGGTTTGGACCGATGACATACGCATCTCGCCGATGGTCAAATGGATTGCTCAAATTGGTCGTCGCAACGGTAGCCGCCGGCGCACCTCTTCCACTTTCTCAGGCCACTGATGTTCGCGCCGAAGACGATCCTTTTGGTCAGTTTCCGCTGGTCATCCATTGCAAGTACAAAGATACGTATCACGCCTTCTATGTCTCGAGGATTTCGCAAGACGGTTTGGCGACATACGTGGCGTCAGATCGAATTGCCGGTACGATAACGTTGGGCGGACAGGCAAAAGCGACTGGTGGTGAGGATGGAGGCAGTTGCGTAGGCAAGACACTTAAGGAACTTCGCGAATCTGGCCAAGCGCGAGACCTGAAGCCGTGACCGAAACTCGGCCTGAATGTCCGGCGGCTGGCGGGGCAGCGATGTCACCGCCATCTATGTCAGTGACGCTTAAAAGTGCACCACATTAAAGGCATAGGAAACCGCTTTCAAAAAGCGATCACGGCATTGCTAATAGAGTGCAGAAGCAACCGCCAGTAGGCACGCAGCCAAAGCAGCAAGACTGTGTATGATGACGGCGACCCCGGAAATCAACGCCAGCGCTGCTACCCAATCGAACGGTCTGTCAGCAGACCTGGTCATGACAGCTGTCCTCCTTGTTGTACTTTAGACAAACGATGTCTGCTCGACGCGTGTTCCATGTCCTCCCACTTCTTGTCGCGAAGGGGAGCGTCCGCAGCGTTTGTCAGCAGCACCCTTTCGGCAGCCCCGTCAAGATCGTCGTACTGGCCGCTACGCATCGACCACAGGAACGCCATGCGGCCGACGGCCCCCATGCCCAAGGCGATTGGCACGAGCCACATGAGATAGCTCATTGGACAACTCCTTTGAGTTCGAGCCCGCGAATAGAACGCCGGGACGAGCCCGTATCGCCTGACAGGCGTAAGGCATTGCCGACCACGAGGATCGATGACGTCGACATCGCAATTGCCGCCATGAGAGGCGTGACATGGCCTGTGACGGCGACTGGGACGATCAGGACGTTGTAGGCGGCGGCAAGCGCGAAGTTCTGTTGCACCAAACCCGCGGCGGCTCGCGCAACGCTGATCGCTTGCGGGATGGCCTCCAGGTTCGTGCCCAGGAACACGAGATCCGCAGCGTTCCGTCCGACATCGGCGGCCGACGAGGGCGCCATCGAGACATGCGCGGCCGAAAGCGCCGGGGCATCGTTCAGCCCGTCGCCTACCATCAGGACGTGGCGGCCTGCCGCTGCCAGTTCCCTCAGGCGCTCGACCTTGTCATCGGGGGCGGCGCCGTGGCGGTGTTCCGTGATGTTCAGCGCGACGGCGACCTTTTCGACCTCCGTGGGACGGTCGCCCGAAAGGACCTCGGTTGCCAGTCCGTGGCCTGCCAGCATTTGGATTGCGGCTTTGGCGCCGGGCCGCACTTCGTCCGCGATTGCGAACCAGCCCGCGCGCTGGCCGCTGCGCGAAAGCCACACGTCTGCCTGTTTCGAGTTATCGAACGTGCCGCTGGCGACCCACTCCTCCCGCCCCAGCCTATAGACGGTTCCGTCGATACAGCCTTCGATTCCATAACCTGGAATCTCGCGAAAATCCTCGACTTCAACTTCGGCAGGCCGCAGCGCGGTGACAGCGCGCGCCGCGGGGTGTTTTGAAAGCGCGGCGCGCGCCGGTGCGGCGCCCAGGGCCTGGGGCGCAACGGTGTGCTCGACGACGCGCGCGACACCGGTTGTGAGTGTCCCTGTCTTGTCGAAAACCACAGTGTCGGCCTCGGCGAGCCGCTCCAACGCACTGCCGTCCTTGATGGCGATGCCGAAGTCGAACAGCCGGCGCACGGCAACGACCTGGACCATAGGCACGGCCAGGCCAAGCGCACAGGGGCAGGTGATGATGAGGACCGAAATCGCCACCGTGATCGATTGATGCCAATCGCTCGTCAGCAGCATCCAGGCGGCAAAGGTCGCCGTCGCGAGCAGGTGGACGACAGGTGAGTAAAGCGCCGCCGCGCGATCGGCGATGCGGCGGTAGCGGGCACGGCCGTCCTCTGCCGCCTCCATCAGCCTTACCATGTCGGCAAGGAATGAATCGCGCGCCCGCCTGTCAGCGCGGACGGTAAGGGCGCCATCAAGACTGAGCGCGCCCGAAAGCACGGCTGTACCAGGGCGAACGCGTTGGGCCGTCGACTCCCCTGTCACCACCGAAACATCCAGGCTGCTCGCGCCAGAAACGACCGTGCCGTTCACAGGTACGCGGTCGCCTGGCCCCACGAAAATCATGTCTCCTGGTTCGATCTTCGTCAATTCGCGAAGCTCGCGGCTCCCGTCCGCTGCGATCACCGTGGTGCCCCTCGGCAGTAAGCGGGCAAGACCGGCAACGGCCATCCGCGCCTTCTGCCTCATCGCATGATCCAGCGTGCGTCCCGCAAGGAGAAAGAAGATCAGCGACGTTACCGCGTCGAAATAGGCGTGCGGTCCTCTGGCAAAGGTATCGTAGAGGCTCAGTCCCAAAGCCAGCAGGATACCCACGGAGATCGGAACGTCCATGCTGGCCGATCGCTTTCTCATCGAATTCCACGCTGAAACGAAGAACACCCGACCGGAATAAGCGACGGCGGGTACGGCAAGCAGCGCGGAGATCAGGTGGAAGGCATTCCGTGTCCCGGTCCCGGCCCCCGACCACACCGACACGGACAAAAGCATGATGTTCATGGCGGCGAAACCCGCAACCGCCGTTGCCCGCAACAATCGGGACATCTCGGGATCGCGTCCTCGGTCCTCCGGCTCCGCAAGGCAGGCGTCGTACCCGACCTCCTGCAATGCGTCGATCATCGGAGGGGCGCGGCCCCTCCATTTCACGGCGACGCGCCGGGACGTCAGGTTCAGTCGTGCTGCAATGACTCCGTCGAGGCGGTGCAACGCGCTTTCGATAGCAGCAATGCAGGCGCCGCAGCGCGCCTGCGGCACCGAGAGATCGGTCTGGAACACGCCATCACCGAGGTCGCGGCTCGCGAGTACGATCTCGCGCGCGGAACTCTCTTGCTGCGGCGCCGGCAGCGGCCTGGTTTCACTTCCCGGCGCACAGCAGCTCATCATCCAGTTCCCTCAGAACGTGCCACCGCCCTGTAGGCATGCCAGGTGGCGTGGCCTAGCAGCGGGAAGATTACGATCATCCCGACGAGGCCCGTGGCCACGCAGGCTGCAAATAGCGCAAGCAGCATCGCCCCCCAGGCTACCATCGGCGAGAGGTTATTCCATACCAGCTTCATGCTCGAGCCCATAGCGGTTAGCGCATCCACACGCTGGTCAAGGAGCATCGGCACGGAAAAGACGCTGACGGCAAAGGCAAAGGCCGCAAAAAGGCCTCCGATCGCCGTCCCCACCACAAGCATTGTCCAGCCATAAGCCGTGCCGAAGAGCATGCTGACAATGTGGTCGAGGCCCGGAAATGCCATCACACCGAAAAAGAGCGCGTAGAGAAGAACGGCGGCACGCATCCACAAAAGCACGAGCATGCAGAGCAGCAGGCCGGCGAAAAACACCTGCGCGCCGGCGCGGGGGCGCGCAAAGAGCATGGATGCGAAACCGATCCGCCTGCCTTCTTCGATCGATCGGCTCTTCTCATAGAGGCCGATCGCCAGAAACGGGGCAACGATCATGAATGCCGCCAGGGCGGGAAACAGGATGTAGTCGAGTCCGAACGCGACGAGCATCCAAACGAACGCGACAGAGAGAAGGAAGACGCCGACCCCGTATGCCAGGCTCGCAGCTGGCCGGACCCAGAAACCCCGCCAACCCGCCGAGAGCCAACGAAATCCCTCAAAAACCGGCAGCCCTCGCTTAAGGCGCGGATCTCGCGTTTCTCCGATGCCCGACGTCTCGCTAAGCAGCCAGTATGACTTGTCGGTCTCGCCCATCTCTTGTCTCCCTCAGCATGCCGGCTTGGCGGCACGATAACCGTGACCGTCGCCTGCTGACTTTGAGTGCTCGACGCAGTCAGGCTGCGACTGAACAGCGACGTAAACCAGGTGCGCATTCGCCCCGGCCACCAAAAGCAGCCCCACAGGAATCAGTGCCCATAGGAGCCACTTCGTTCGGGATCTCTTCATGTGCGCGGTCATGGCTGTTGCGTCCCCAGGTCATGGACGTAGAGCGCCAACGTCCGGATCTCGGCCGTCGTCAGCCTTTCGTCCCAGGTCGGCATGTGGCCCTGCCGGCCGCCGTGCACGGAGACAACGATCGTGTCCAGATCGCCGCCGTAGATCCAGGAGGAGTCGGTGAGGTTAGGAGCGCCGACGTCCCTTTTCCCCTCGGCGTCTTCCCCATGGCAGGCGGCACAGGTCGTGATGAACACTTCGCGCCCGGCCTTAATGCGCTCGACGTTCTCCGGCGTCGAATAGTCCGGGTGGGCCAGCGAATAGACGTAGGCGGCCACGTTCCGGACCTGCGAGCGGTCGAGCATCTGATCGCGTCCGAAGGCCGGCATCTGCCCGATCCGGCTTTCCGGGTGCCGCGTATTGATGCCGACGCGCATCGTCTGTTCGATGAGCTGTGGACCTCCGCCCCAGAGCCAGTCGTCGTCCGTGAGGTCGGGGTAGTTGGCGCGCCCCTTCCCGTCCCTGCCGTGGCAGGCCGCGCAATTGTCGCCGAAGAGCTGACGCCCGGTATTGCGCACGGTCTCCATTAGGGCCTCGTCCGCGAGAATAGCGTCATAGGGCTCGGTCCCGATGCGGCTCATCCAGCCGGATCGGGCGTGCTGTGCCTCGACGACCTGGGCCTCGACCGTCGTCTTTTGGTCGATCCCGAAAACGCCCTTGGTGTAGGTCGTTCCCAGCGGCCAAGCCGGCACGAAAAACCACCAGGCAATTGCCCAGATATGAGTCACGATCAAGAATATGAGGACGCCGCGCGGAACGGGTGTGTCCAGCTCCTTGATGCCATTCCACTCGTGGCCGGTCGTCTCGCGGCCGCTAACAGGATCGCGTTCACTCACTTCCATGGCGTGTCGTCCCGGTCGAGGATGCTGTGCTTGGCTCGGTCGAAGCGCGTCCGGTTCGACGGCCAGAAGGTGTATACGATCACCCCGAGGGCAAGGGCGATCAGATAGAAAAGACCCCAGCTCTTGGAGAAAGCGACGACGGCGTCGTGGTCCAGGTCCATATGACAATCCTCCGCCTTCAGTTTCCGGGATCCGGTTTCTTTTCGGGAGCTGCGGTATGTTCGTATGCTGCTCCCGTAAGTCTGCCGAGAACCTGCAGATAAGCGACGAGCGCGTCCATCTCGGTGACATGGGTGGTAACGCCGTCGAATACGCTCACCTGCGTTTCCTCGCCGTAACGCTCAGTAACACCGGCGGCAAAGTCCGTGTCGGGAGTTGCCTGGCCGTAGGCGTCCCGCGCGGCGTTTTCCATCATCTCATCAGTATACGGAACGCCAAGGGTACGCTGCACCGCAAGGTGTTGCGGCAGGTCCTCCATCTTCAGCCGGTTCCGCGCCAGCCAGCGATAAGCGGGCATGTTCGATTCGGGAACGACATCCCGCGGGTTGGTGAGATGAGCGACATGCCAGACGTCAGAATACTTGCCGCCGATGCGCGCAATATCCGGTCCTGTGCGCTTGGAACCCCAGAGCATCGGACGGTCATACCGGGACTCGACGGCCAGCGAGTAAGGACCATAACGCTCCACTTCGTCACGGAGCGTCCGGATCATCTGGCTGTGGCAGGCATAGCATCCCTCACGGATGTAGATGTTGCGTCCTGCGAGCTCCAGCGGCGTGTACATCCGCATGTCCCGGGCCTCCTCGACCGTCTCGTCGATGGTGAAGAGAGGAGCAATCTCGACGATGCCGCCGACGCTCGCAGCCGCAATGATTGCGATCACGAAGCCGATCGCGGAACGCTCAAGCTTGCGATGGAAGAGTTCCGGCATATCGTCATTCCCCCGGCATGGAAGCGGGGACGACAGGCGTATCCCCTTCACGCGCTACAGTAAGCGGCGCGGACCGAACCGTCATCCAGATGTTCCAGCAGCCGACGATGGCGCCCAGGAGAAAGAGCAGGCCCCCGAAAGCGCGGGCGATGTAGTATGGATACATCGCCACGAGAGAGTCGACAAACGAATAGGCAAGCGTGCCTTCCCCGGTATAGGTCCGCCACATCAGGCCCTGGATGAGGCCAGAATTCCACATCGCGAAGACGTAGATCACCGTTCCGGCGATCGCCAGCCAGAAATGCACTTCGACGAGAGACGCCGAGTACATGCGCTCGCGCCTCCAAAGGCTGGGCACCAGTGTGTAGAGCGAGCCGAAAGTGATCAGCGCGACCCATCCGAGCGCTCCGGCATGGACGTGACCAACAGTCCAGTCCGTGTAGTGCGACAGCGAGTTCACCGGCCTGATGGCAAGGAACGATCCCTCGAACGTCGAGAGTCCATAAAAGACCGCAGCTGCCATCATGAAGCGCAGCGTCGCGTCGTCCCGAACCCGGTGCCATGCGCCGTTGAGCGTCAGCAGCGCGTTGCCGGCCGACGCCCAGGACGGCACCAGCAGCATTACCGAGAAAGTCATGCCGAGCGTCTGGACCCAGTGGGGAAGCGCTGTGTAGTGCAGATGGTGGGAGCCGGCCCACATGTAAAAGAACGTGATGCCCCAGAAGCTCAGGATTGAAAGCCGGTAGGAGAAAATCGGCCGCTGCGCCCGGACGGGGAGGTAGTAATAGAGCATTGCGAGGAAGCCGGCCGTCAAGAAGAAGGCGACCGCGTTGTGCCCGTAC
>NZ_JABEPH010000320.1:0-7149 GCF_013004495.1 Rhizobium sp. SEMIA 4085 | reverse complement strand
TCATCATAGTGCGTCGTGTCTGTGTTACCAGCAGAAGCAGGCTTCCGGTCTGCTCAGGAGTCCCGTGGGCTCGGAGAGTGGTATAAGAGACAGGTGCTGAGGGCGCTGGATGGCTGGTGGCGATCACGAGGAAATCCGCGCGTGTCTCATCGCCGTTGCTATCGATGATCAACCATTCCTTTGGGCCGGGTAACACCCTTCTTACGAGCGTCCTCTTATGCTCGACCTTACCGTTTTCAAGGTATGGGCGCAGTCTCGCAGCGACATAGGCGCCAAAGAGCCGGCGTTGCGGGAAAAGATTGCCGTTCGGCCATAACGCGTCCGGGTCGTCCGCGACGCCATCGCTGTTGGCAATCCAATCGAGAAAATCCTCCGGTTCATCGGGAAGCAGGCTCATGCGGGCTGCCGGAACATTGATGCGGTGGGAA
The DNA here is from genome assembly GCF_013004495.1 of Rhizobium sp. SEMIA 4085. NCBI lineage: Bacteria > Pseudomonadati > Pseudomonadota > Alphaproteobacteria > Hyphomicrobiales > Rhizobiaceae > Rhizobium > Rhizobium sp. SEMIA 4085. Next base: position 6,721 of record NZ_JABEPH010000320.1, on the reverse strand, counting down.
GGATCGTTCGTATCATAGGCAAGCCCGCGGCCCAATTCGCGGCGCGGCTCAAAGACGATGACGCGTGGCAGCCTATGCATTGTCCTTGCGAGATGAAAGGCTACACCCGCGCCGGAAACGCCGCCGCCAACGATGGCAATGGCGGGTCTTTTAACGCTATCCACTTCGTTTTTCGTCACCGCTGCTGATCCAACTGGGTTCGAGATCCGGAGTAGCTTGACGCATCTTTGAGGCCCGGCCTAGCCGATATTTGGCGCCGTCCCAGTAAATTAATCTATAAGATTTATGGAGATCAATCAGAACCTGCAACTGCAGCCATCAGGCTGGTTGAAAGTCATCTCGGCAATCGGCGGTCACCAGAAGAGAAAGGTTAGGGCGCCGGCTGGATGATGTGCTGCGCGAGGCGAATGGCAAGGGCCATTGCTGTCAATGTTGGGTTTGCTTGGCTCGACGTCGGAAAGACAGAGGAACTCGCAATATATGCGTTAGCAAGATCGAAGACTTTCAAGTTCCCGTCGACGACGGCGTCGTTGCGGTTCGTTCCCATGCGTGTCAGCCCAATCTGATGCGTGCCATGGCGGATACGTGTCGCGATGGCACTTGCAAGCGCATCGTCACTGCGATTCAGATCGAGCTGGCCCAGGCAATTTCCTTCTAGCCAGTCATTCAGGAGACGATGGGTGCGAACGAGTGCACGGATATTTTCGTCAGGCACGCGCATGTCGATCGTCAGCCGTGGCACGAAGAAAGCATCGACATTGTCAGACAAGCGCACGTTGCTTTGCCTGTCGGGGAAATGTTCGGCATGGAAAGCAAGCCTGTACGTTCGACGGCTGTTATTGATGAAGAAGCCGGGCTTCCTGGCGTTTCGCCCGTAGCGATTGCGCAGGTAGCCGGGTAGGTGCCTGACGATCTCGGTCGGGTTAACGGCGAGGTTCTTGAGATGGCCGGCGATTGCGTCAAGACGGCTTGCATGATGCCGGCGGATGACTTCAGGCGTGAGGTACCGTGCGAGTGGACGAAAGCTCAAGGCAAGGTAAGCGGCGGACAAGAAGGCACTTTCATGCTGCGGATCTGAAAGGGCCGGCACATCGGGCCAGAACGCCACATTCGGCAAATGATGCTGGTTGATTAGCGTATCGCTCGGCACGATGCGTCTGCGCACATATGCGCCTGTCTCGTCCCGGTGGAAGTCGAAAAGTGCCTCGGCCGGTCTGTTCGAAAATCTGAGCGCAGCAACATGCCCGAAAAGATGGCCCATGTAATAACGGCCGAGCGCTCCATGGGGTCCGCCAAACATCAGCGGGTGACGCCGCTGGATGTTGAGCAGAAGTCTCGCCGCTTCCAGTCCACCTGAGGCGAGAACCACGCGTTTACATGAAATGCGATAGGCAAGACCGTTTTTGTGACGGGCCACGACATGGCTGACGCTGCTATTTTCCGTCAGGACCAGATCCACGACGGTGGTGTTCAGCAGGATTGTCAGTCCCCTATCCTCGCTGAATTGCTGAAGGCTCGCGCGAAACAGTTTCGGATCACGACTGTATCGTTCAAGACGCGTTAGTTCGAAACGGGCGTCTACCGAGGCAAGTGGCGCCTTATCGACGAACCCCTGGCCGCAGTTGGCGTATTCCACGGCACGGTCGTAGAACGGCCGTATCTCGTCATAGGAAATAGGCCACCGCCCATCGGGAAATCGATCTTCAAAGTCAATCGGATCAAAGGGAAGGCATCGCCCGGTCCAAAGGTTGCTTGTTCCGCCGAATTGGCGCGAGACGCAGATGCGCACGTCGTCGTGGGTGGCGGGTTCCAGGATCAAGGCGCCGGCAAGTTCGTTCGAAGCCGTGGATGGGTCTAACCCGCCCGACTCAACAACGAGAACGCGCTTGTCGGCCTGCCGAAGCTCTTTGGCAAGGGTGAGGCCGACCGGTCCGGATCCGACGATGAGGACATCGGTATCACCTGGCATGTCATCAATACGCCCTGAAATCATTGCGGCCCCGTCACAATGTTAGCTATGATGCGATATGTTGCAATGCATTCAATGTAAAAGAGTATGCAGGCGTGGGGTTCAAGAAGATTTTGGATTAAAAAATCCTAATGACTCTCACGAAAGAAGCGGAAGCATGGTTCTGAAGTTCAAGCAATGTTTATTTTACTATCATAAGTTTGAAATAGTGTTCAATCACGTTATATATATGGAAAAATGCATCGTTTTTGATGTGTTAGAAATGGGTATTCAGTGAGTATTCAAAGAGTATTCGATGCGATCATTGCGTGTAACAGCGGTAGAGATACTGGTAGAAATTTATAATATTGACGAGGGTATACTCAAGAATAATTCGATACGACGGCTCGGAAGGATCGGAATTTCGATCTTATTGATTCCGACATTTATCGCCTAGGCACGTGCAGTGGCATCATGCGAGAAGGCGCCGATTGCGGATTATGGCGGTTGCAAGGAAAGCTCGGATACGTGATCTTGGCGCACTGCCTTGCCATGTGATGGGTTTCGTGATTGCTCGCCTTACGCTCCGGGCCCAGTTCGGGTGGAGGAGATCCCCGCTCCATGCGTGCATTAAACACGGGCCGCCTGTAAGCTTTTTAAGGCAGCTAGAGCACGAGAACCGGTTATCGATCAGACTGGGAATGCTTCTTTGCCGCTTGCAACTCCAAGTGCGACCGCAACCATATCCGCAATCGCAAGCGAACCTGTCAGACCCGGGCTCTCGATCCCGAACAGGTTGACCAAACCTTTGACGCCGTGCAGCTGCGGCCCGTCGATGCGGAAGTCCGGCATCGGCATGGGTGCGTCGTGAAGCTTTGGCCGTATCCCGGCATAATCGGGTTGCAAGGCGCCGTCACGCAAACCTGGCCAATAGCGGCGGATTGCGTCATAAAACTGTTGCGCGCGGGAGGCAGCAACATCGAGCGAATGATTCTCATCGACCCATTCGACATCAGGCCCGAAACGGCAGCGCCCGTTGAGGTCGAGCGTTGCGTGGACTCCAAGGCCGGCATGGTCGGGCATTGGATAGATGAGGTGCGAAAAGGGTTGGCGCCCGGAAAGCGCGAAGTAATTGCCCTTGGCGTACCACTGCGGCGGCACCATCTTGGGGGAAAGTCCCGCTGTTCTTGCCGCAAGGCCGGGGGCGCCGTGGCCGGCGGCATTGACCACGAAGTCGGCCTCGATTTCGGTGGGTTCCGCTCCGCCCGTGGTCAGGCTAATCCGCACACCACCGCACCTGATTGCCATAGCCGGCGTATGGAAGGCGAGCATGCCGCCGGCGGTCTCGAAATCCTCGCGCAGCGCCTGCATGTAGCCGTGACTGTCGATGATGCCCGTCGATGGCGAGAACAGCGCGCCGGCGCAGTTCAGCTCCGGTTCGAGGTCGGCGACGTCGCTCGGTGTGAGCGGAAGGAGATCGAAAACGGCGTTGCGTTTGGCTGCCGCAGCAATCGCGTCAAGCTTGGGCAATTCCTCGGGGCTCGCGGCAAGCAGGATTTTGCCTACCCGTCGCGCTTCCACGCCGCGGCGTGTACAGTAGTTGTAAAGCGCTGCCCGGCCCTCGACGCAGACCGTCGCCTTCAGCGAACCCTGCGGGTAATAAAGACCGGAGTGGATAACTTCAGAGTTCCTGGATGAGGTTTCTGTGCCGTTTGCTTTGGCGCTTTCGACCATGATGGTTTCAAGGCCGCACCCCGCGAGCTTGCGGGCAACCGCCAGGCCGATGACGCCTGCGCCAACGACAATGGCGTCGACAAACAATCTGCTCATCCGGCTTTCATCTCACCAACCGCCGCCACGCATGAACTAACGCTCCTTCATCTGACCTCTGAGGAGCGAAGTCAATTCTGCAGTGTGCAAAGCGGCGCAGATTTTCACGCGAGAGCGGATAACACCTCGCCTCTCGACCGATCCGAACACCCATGCTTGGGGCTGCTCGGAAGGGTCGTGACCTCATCGGGATCGGGGACCGACCGCCTGGCTCGAAATATCAAGGGCGCGAGAGGGCCTGGACACGTCCTCGTGCCAAACCAGAAACAGGACCCCGAGAAAATACCCGCTCTGGATCAGGACAGCGCATACAAGACTATCGGCAAACGCACTGAGGACGGACCCTTGCATCCATAATATCGCGCAAAAGAAAGCGATGAGCACGGCGGCCATCGAAACAAATACCCTGGGTGCGTACATGAACTCCCCTCCGGCCTCACGACGCACACTCTGATCTGGGACCTTCTTCCATCGTCCCGCAATACTTCGCACAATCAGAGATAACTGAGTTCTTTGTTGCAGTGTTACCATGCTCAATGCGTCGACAGAAACCTTCAACAGACAAGATGTCAAAAAGATGTCATCGTTAAAAAGTCGTTAAACACGAATTTTCATGACAACCTTTGCGGTAAATGTCGAGAAGGCGTCAGTAATCAGAAAGATAGAAGCTTATTAAGTATGCGATAGTGAATCATCAGCAAAAATCAGAAGTCTATGCGTCAGATGAATGTGCTCGTGCAAATCGATCCTGACGTAACGCTACCTACAGTAACGTGGGGTATTCGAGGACGTAGTTCATGCTTTCGAGGTATACATGAGATTCTGCTTGAAAATACTAATCATTACGATTTAAATGGCCAACGCTGTGGAGGCCTCAGAATGAAATACGATGCCGACTTTGCCAATCCCTCTCGTGATCACGGCGATCGACACATCCCGCAGCCTGCGGGCGGTGCACAGAAACGGATCTTTGACGTTGTTCTGGCGGGTGTGGCTATCATTTGCCTTCTGCCGCTGATGATTGCGATCGCGTTACTTGTTCGTTTGGCCGATCGCGGACCGATCCTTCACTTTGAAAGGCGGCGCTCACCCGGGGGAGAGGCGTTTGACTGCTACAGCTTCCGGAAATTGCCGGTCGACTGGCGCCTCCGGCTCGGCCAGCATCTGTCGCGCCATCCAGACGAGCTTGCAAGCTGGATCATGACGGAAAGGTTGAAGGACGATATTTTGCTAACGCCCGTTGGACGAGTTCTTCATCGAACAGGGCTTGATGATCTGCCGCAACTTCTCAACGTGCTCTTCGGTGACATGAGCTTCGTTGGTCCGCCATCGCTGCCTGTTGATCGCGGTTTTGTAAAAAAGGGCAGCTCTGCACAATTTTGTAGACCAGGCATGATCAGCGATTGCCACGCCACGGCTGGTGGTGTCAGAAATGGGGAAATGGCGGCAGCTTCCTACGCCGCGCAGTGGAGTTTTTTGGGCGATTTGAAAATCCTGGTCCGCGCGATTGGTGGTCTGTTCCAGGCTGAAAGGTTTCAGCTCGATCATTGAAAAGATCGCTGATGGCGGCGCGGTCAGGACTGTGCCTGTGCGAGTAAGCAGCCGTTGCAGCCCTCACTGGCGAATCACGAGTTGGACGCGGGTAATATTGGTCTGGCTATCACGCTGGACCGAAAGCCGCGCGCCAAGGCCATTGACGGCGCGCCTTAGGATCGCGGCGTCCCGACCGCTCATGAATGGAAACATGAGTGTGGCGTTCTTCTGGATGAAAGTCACCGACCTTTCTGCTGTCCCGCCTGCGATCTCGACACTGACGGCCTCTGCTTCTTGTGCGCTCGCTGCCATCGTCGACAGCGCGATGATCAGGATCAGCAGTCGTTCCCGATAAGCTTCAATGCCGTCGAAACTGCGCAGCGATGATACCCGCAGGTCAAAAAGGATGGTCAGCGCGTCAAGGGCTCGATGTAAGACAAGTCCGGGCAGGGCGTCGTGTTGCGGTACGTCGCTTGCGATCTCGGCGAAAGTTTTGAGTAACTGGCCAATCAGGAAACTTGCGGCGGTCAGCTTTTCCAGGGCAAGCGCGTCGCTCGGTCGTCCCGCACGCCTTGCGATCCCGACCGCACCATTTGCCAAGCCCTCTGCCGGAGAAATTGCGGATGTCAGATAAAGTCCGAGCTCGCTGGATCTGACTTCGAGCACAGCCGCTGCAAATTCGCGGAAGTAATTGTCGGCGGCCGGCCCAGTTTTTTCCTCGAAATCTTCAATGATTTCGCACCTTGCCGGTGCACCCGCTGCGCGCATGATAAGGACGAAGCGAGCCTCATAGTGAAAGTACAAAAATGATAGCTCGGCATTCTCGCAGGCCAAAAGTCTGTCCAGAACGCAGAATGATGCTGCCTGAGCGGCGGGAAATACGGTATCATTGAGTAACATCACTGTACCACTTGTGGAGTCTTTAACAATATGAAGACATATCCTACTAAAGACCAGATAAAAACTTCGATCTTTGGCTGTAGATGTTACGCTCTCTGGATAATGAGACATAATTGCCTCAAGATTATTCTAGTGGCAGAAACCTGACGGATGTTGCCGCCAGAGGACCGATCCGGTGGCCGGCATCTCCCATGCGACGTGACTGTTGCTCTGGAGAAGAGTAAAATAGCGCCCTTAGCGAACCAGGGAGGGCGATATGGGAACGGCTGCACCGAGCGTAGCCATCCGCGCGCTGGCCGAGACCGACCTGCCGGAAGCCGAAAGAATTTTCCGTCTGGCCTTTGGCACCTTCTTGGGAGCACCCGAACCAGAGACGTTCTGGTCCGACCGCGACTACGTACGCGGCCGCTGGCAGGCGCCCTACGTCACCGCCTTCGCCGCGGAGGTGGGCGGCGAACTGGTAGGCTCCAACTTCGCAACCCGCTGGGGCAGCGTCGGCTTCTTCGGACC
>NZ_JABEPH010000029.1:0-27364 GCF_013004495.1 Rhizobium sp. SEMIA 4085 | reverse complement strand
CCGGCCCATCCCCCTCCGCCCTCCCCTTCCCCGGTTCCGTTTCTCCCCTTTCCCACTGTGTTTCTCTCCGCCCACCGCGGGTGGGGGGAAATGTGGGCTTGGGGTTGGAAAGGGGAGATGGCCGACATCACCGCCATGACCGCTGCAACCTTCTCGGCCCCCAGTAGCCACAATGCAACCGGGATGACAAGCATCGCGACCAGCGCCGACAGCGAGGAGTAACGGGTCGTAAAGGCAACCGCGAGCCATACGGCGCCGAAAAGCAAAACCATGACCGGCGCGACGCCAAGCAGCGTGCCGATATAGGTAGCAACGCCTTTGCCGCCCTTAAAGCCAATCCAGACTGGGAAGAGGTGGCCGATGAAGGCGAAGAAGCCGGCAATGATGCCCGCTTCCCCGCCAAGGAAATATCCGACGATCCAGGCTGCGGCCGACGCCTTCAGCGCATCGAGCAACAGGGTCGCAGCCGCAAGCTTCTTGTTGCCGGTGCGCAGCACATTGGTCGCGCCGATATTGCCGGAGCCGATGCTGCGCACATCGCCGAGCCCCGCCGCCTGCGTCAGGATAAGGCCGAAGGGGATTGAGCCCAGCAGGTAGCCCATGGCGGCCGCCGCAAGCGCCAGCGGCGGTGTGATCTGCCAGGTCATCATGTCAGAGACCATTTACTCCATCCCTTTCGTCCAATGGACTTACCCCTCATCCTGACCACTCCTCGCAAACGGGGCGAGGCAACCTGCACAGCGCGCCCTTCGCGAAGGACGAAATGCCGCCGCGAGTCACTTTCACCACGCCTGCGGGGAGAAGGTGCCCGGCAAGGCGGATGAGGGGCACTCCCACTTTATTCCAATCCGTAAACCAGCTTCCCCGCGACATAGGTCGCGACAGCCCGTCCGCTGAAGCGCGCATCCTCGAAAGGCGTATTCTTCGAGCGCGAGAGAAGCATGTCTTCCGAGACAAGCCAAGGCTCGTCGAGATCGATCAGCGCGATATCGGCTTTGGCACCCGGCTTTAGCGTGCCGGCTTTCAGGCCGAAGATCTGCGCAGGGCGCGTCGACATCGCGTCGATCAGCCGCATCAGACTCACCTGGCCGCTGTGGTGGAGGCGCAGGGCCGCTGCAAGCATCGTCTCAAGACCCACTGCGCCATCAGCCGCTTCGCCGAAAGGCAGCCGTTTGGTATCGACATCCTGCGGATCATGCGAAGAAACGATGATGTCGATTGCGCCTCTCGCCAGCGCATCCACCATCGCCACGCGGTCGCCTTCGGAGCGCAGCGGCGGATAGAGTTTGAAGAAGGTACGGTACTCGCCGATGTCGTTTTCGTTAAGCGCCAGGTTGTTGATCGAGATGCCGCAGGTCACCTTGGCGCCGCGGCTCTTCGCAAGCTCGATCGCCTCGACCGATTCCGGTACCGAGATCATCGCCGCATGATACGTGCCGCGTGTCAGCTGTGCGATGCGGAGGTCTCGTTCAAGAGGAATGAGCTCCGCTTCCTTCGGAATGCCCCCGAGACCGAGCCAGCTGGCAAGCAATCCTTCATGCATGACGCCGGTGGCGCCGAGATATTTGTCGCGGGTCTCGCAGGAGATGACAGCGCCGAATTCCCGCGCATAGGTCATCACCCGCCGCATCACCTGCGTGTCGTGAACGCTGGAACGACCATCCGTGAAGGCGACGGCTCCGGCTTCCATCAGCAGGCCGATCTCGGTCATCTCCTCGCCGGCCAGATGTTTGGTGATCGCCGCAGCCGGATAGATGTTGACGAGCGCCGTGTCCCTCGCTGTTTTCTTGACGAATTCGACCAGCGCGATGTCATCGATGACAGGATCGGTGTCTGGCATCATGATGATCGAGGTGACGCCTCCGGCCGCCGCCGCCCGGCTCGCCGAAGCGATCGTCTCGCGGTGTTCGGCGCCCGGCTCGCCGATATTGACGCATGCATCGACCAGGCCAGGCGTTGCGACGAGACCGCTGCAGTCGCGAACCGTGGCACCCTCCGGCGCCCCCTGGTTCTGCGCATCCTTTCCGGCTGCCGCAATCATGCCGTCCTTGACGATGATCGTGCCGATCTCATCGAGATTGCGCGAAGGATCGATAATGCGAACATTCTTGAGAACGATCGAGTTCATCATGCCCGCGGCCCCCGGTTCTGAGACACAAGCAAAGTCTCCATCACCGCCATGCGCACCGCGACCCCCATTTCCACCTGTTCGGCAATCACGCTCTGCGGTCCATCCGCCACCTCGGATGAGATCTCCACCCCGCGGTTCATCGGCCCCGGATGCATCACCAGCGCGTCGTCCTTGGCAGCTTTCAGAGTTTCCGCATCAAGCCCATAGAAATGGAAATATTCCCGCACCGAAGGCACGAAGGCGCCGGACATCCGCTCGCGCTGGAGGCGCAGCATCATAACCACCTCGGCGTCCTTCAGCCCTTCCTTCATCGAGTGGAAGACCTCGACGCCCATCTCCGCGATGCCGGCTGGAAGCAGCGTCGCCGGTGCGACGACACGGACCCGCGCGCCCATGGCATTCAGAAGCAGGATGTTCGAGCGCGCCACCCGCGAATGGAGCACGTCGCCGCAGATCGCCACGATGATGCGCGACAGCCTGCCCTTGGCGCGGCGGATCGTCAGCGCGTCGAGCAGCGCTTGCGTCGGATGCTCGTGCTGGCCGTCGCCGGCATTGACCACCGAGCAGGAGACCTTTTGCGCCAGGAGTGCGGCGGCACCGGCGCTCGAATGGCGGATCACCAGCACGTCCGGGCGCATCGCATTCAGCGTCATCGCCGTATCGATCAGCGTTTCGCCCTTCTTCACCGAGGAATTGCCGACCGACATATTCATGACGTCGGCGCCAAGGCGCTTTCCGGCGAGTTCGAAGGAGGCTTGCGTCCGTGTCGAGGCTTCGAAGAAGAGGTTGATTTGCGTCAGGCCGCGAAGGGTCGATGTCTTCTTCTCGCGCTGCCGGCTGATCTTGACGGCCTCATCCGCCTTGTCGAGCAGGTAGGTGATATCCTGCTCCGTGAGGCCTTTTATGCCGATGAGGTGGCGGTGGGGAAAGAAGACCATGAACCTGCCTCTTGCTGTGTCACGCGCTCTATAATGAGTGGCGCGGTGAGGGGCAAGCATGTGCTGCCGACAAAGGCTTACGTCCCCATGCAATTTTGTCGTAAATCGGCTAGAGCTGAAGCGGGAAAGCTCGAACTTCCGCTTTCCCTTTGCCGGTCTCTTGCACTAGAAGCGAACCATGACATCCGCTGAAGAAAAACTTGCCGAGCTGAACCAGCCAAGTCTCTGGTCCGGCATCAATGCCTACCGGTCCGATCCGCTGATCGTCGACTTGACGGCGGCGCTGCCGCGCGGCACGCGCGAGGACCTGGAAAACATGGGCCGCTACGTGACCTCGCCGGAGGCACAGGAGCTGGCGCGCATGGCAAACCAGGGTACGCCGCCGCTTCGCACCCATGGCCCGCGCGGCGAGCGTCTGGATGTCGTCGAGTTTCACCCGGCATGGCATGCACTGATGCGCCGCTCGATGTCCGTCGGCCTGCATTCCTCAGTCTGGGATCCACAGGCCGATGCCGACGCCAAGGATCAGGCGCACAAGATCCGTGCGGCCCGCTTTTACCTGACTGCCCAGCTCGAATCCGGCCACCTTTGCCCGCTGACGATGACGAGCGCTTCGGTGGCAGCACTCTCCGCTTCGCCTGCCGTGCAGAAGGATTGGGCGCCGAAGATCCTCTCGCGCAAATATGATTCGTCGAACAAGCCAGCCATGCAGAAATCTGCCGTGACGATCGGCATGGGCATGACGGAAAAGCAGGGCGGCACCGACGTTCGCTCCAACAAGAGCACGGCCGAAAAGGTCAGCGAAGGCATTTACCGCCTGTCGGGCCACAAATGGTTCATGTCGGCGCCGATGAGCGATGCCTTCATCATGCTGGCGCAGACGAAGGAAGGCATGGGCTGCTTCCTGGTTCCGCGCCTGCTGGAAGACGGTTCGGCCAATGGCCTGCGATTCCAGCGCCTCAAGGACAAGGTCGGCAACCGCTCGAACGCCTCCTCCGAAGTCGAGTTCAGCGACACCTTCGGCTTCCTGCTTGGCGGCGCGGATGCAGGCATCCGCACGATCCTCGACATGGTGACGTTGACGCGTCTTGACTGCGCGCTTGCCTCGTCTGGTATCATGCGTGCCTCGCTTGCCGAAGCCGTGCACCACACCCGCGGCCGCACCGTCTTCGGAAAGATGCTCGTCAACCAGCCGATCATGACCCGCGTGCTGGCCGATATGGCGCTCGACGTCGCGGCCGCAACGGCTCTGTCCTTCCGCCTCGCTGATGCTTTCGACAAGGCCCGCGGCAATGCGGAAGAGGCTGCCTACGCCCGCGTCATGACGCCGGTTGCGAAATACTGGTGCTGCAAGATCGCGCCGGCGCTGATCTATGAGGCAATGGAATGCATCGGCGGCAGCGGCTACATCGAGGAACGCCCGATCGCCCGCCACTACCGTGAAGCCCCGGTCAACGCCATCTGGGAAGGCTCGGGCAACGTGATGGCGCTCGATGTGCTGCGTGTGCTGACGCGCGGCAAGGATCTCTTCGAAACGGTGTTCACCGGCCTTGCCCGCGATCTCGGCCCGGCCGGCAAGAAGACGATCGACGTCCTTCGCGCCGCAATGGCGCTTTGCGAACGGGACGAGGGCGCGGCCCGTCTGCTGGTTGAACAGCTTGCGCTCGCCGCCGCTGCTGCCGAACTCTACCGCCTCGGTGCCGGCCGCATCGCCGACGCCTTCATCGAGACGCGCCTCGCAGGCGGCTGGCGCGCGACCTACGGCATGCTCGATTCCCGCTTCGACGCGACCTATATCGTGGACCTGCTCTATCCGCCGGCAGGTTAGGGCAAGATAACAGCCTGGGGTACTTGCGCATGGGTTTGAAATCTCGATCGTGAGGCAGCAGGCCGTGACCGCTGCCACAGTTCGTCCATGGCCTTGCGCTGTGCCCGGCGCTGGATGATCTTGCAGGGCTTCCTCGATGGTTCCTTTCTTCGTCGGCAAGCCTTTGAGGCGCATTGCCTGTTCCCTCCGCTCGTCGTCGGTGTCCACATTGGTTTGCATGTTGGCCGCATGTGTATCTTTGGCCGGATTACGCATTCGTCCATTTCAAACAATATCCCCAGGCTTTCCGAGGCCTGCCCATTGTCGGCAAGCAAAGGGTTGGCTACTCACCGCATAGTGACAGGCTGGGCGATCCGATATGTTGAATGAATGCGCGGTTCTTGAAGCTCTTCCGCAGGCTGCAAGCGAAGCCGATAAGCGCGTCCGCGACCGCGGTGCGACCGAAAAGGCGATCCTCAGGGCGGCCAAGGCGCTGCTCTCGGAAGAGGGGTTCCAGAATTTCGGCATTAACGCGGTTGCCCGCCGGGCCGGATGCGACAAGCAGCTGATCTATCGCTATTATGGCGGCCTGGACGGCCTTGTCGAAGCGATCGGCTCCGATCTCGGCACCTGGGTCAGGGACCGCATTCCGGAAGATACCGGCGGCATGTTTCTGCTCACCTACGGCGATCTCATGGAGCGGCTGGCGTTGCTTTTCCTCCAGGCGCTTCGCGATGACCCGCTGATGCGCCGCATCGTCGCCTGGGAAGTCTCGGAGAATACGGAGCAGGTGAGGCGGCTGGCCGAATCCCGCTCGAAGGCGCTGTCGCAATGGCTGGAGCGCATGAAGGGCTCGCTGGCGCCGCCGAAGGGCGTCGATGCCGCCGCCGTCAACGCAATTCTCATTGCCGCGATTCAGCACCTCGTGCTCTCGGCTTCGGCAGGCGGCCAGTGTGTGGGGCTTGCGCTGAAGACCCCCAAGGATTGGGAAAAAGCCGCAACCGCTTTGAAGCGCATCGTTCGCGGCGTTTACGGCTGACGCGGCTTCGTGTCATCCACAGGCGGCGGCTCGCCCGTTAACCTTAACGAATGGTTTACATTGCACCCTGCGGGTTAACGCGACAGGGTATCCGCAGTCTAAAACTTAGCTGTCGGAATCATGGGAACCAAAGCTGCCAAAGCCATGCTGCTCTTTGCCGCGATGATGTTTTTCGCGGTGCTTGCGCTGGATATCGCCGTGCCTGCACTGGTTTTGAGCGTCATGGCATTGTCGACATGGGCGGTCACTCCCGACGCGTCTTTGAGCCGGCAGGAAGGGGAGGCAGCATGAAGTGGTTCCTGGTCTTCTGGTTGGGACCGATCGCCTTTCTGGGCGGCTGGTACTGGCTTTCCTACTACGACATGAACTTCGGCATCTTCATGCTGACGCGCCAGGTTCATGACCTGACCTTCCAGATTTACGGCGATGTGCTCGGCGTACCGCCAGAAACCATTCCGCCGCTTGTCGCGCGCGCGATCGCTGTCGACAGCCTCGTCGTCTTCGCCATCATAGGCTTTCGCAAGCGCAGCAAGCTCATTGCCTGGTGGAAGGCGCGTCAGGCCTCGAAATCGTCCGATCTGGCGAGCAGCGAGAGCCTGTCCAGCGCCCCCTGAAGAATGAAGCTGGCGGCGGCCGAATCGATCCGCCCGGCACGTTTGGCGCGCGACACATCCATCTCGATCAGCGCCCGTTCCGCCGCAACCGTGGAAAGCCGCTCGTCCCAATAGACAAAAGGCAGGGCCGTCTTTTGCTCCATGTTGCGCACGAAGGCTCTCGTCGCCTGAACGCGCGGACCGGCCGAGCCATCCATGTTCATCGGCAGCCCGATGACGAAACCGGAGACTTTTTCCTTCGCGGCAAAAGCAAGTAGCACTTCGGCGTCAATCGTGAACTTCTGCCGTTTGATGACCGGCCGCGGCGTTGCGAAGCGCCGCCCGAGATCGGACATCGCAAGGCCGATCGTCTTTGTGCCAAGATCAAGTCCGGCGATCGCCTGTCCGGACCGCAACACAGCCGCCAGTTCCTCGATCGTCAGCACCGTCATCGTCGTTCATCCCGTCAAAAGAAATTGAAGCATTGGCCGCTTTTCTTTGTGGCCATACCGGATATGTCCTTAGCATCCAATTCCGCTTTTGCATCACGTATTAAGGAGCGATTCCATGAAGATCACCTGGCTCGGCCATTCCGCCTTCCGCATCGAGACGAATGCGGCAAAGATACTGATTGATCCGTTTCTCACCCACAACCCGTCCTTCGCCGGTCAGGACATTAAGCAGGTTGCAAGCGGCATCACCCATATCCTCCTGACGCACGGCCATGGCGACCATGTCGGCGATACCATTTCGCTTGCCCGCGAGACGGGGGCCGTTGTGCTCGCCAATGCAGATCTCGCCGCCTGGCTCGGCTCCAAAGGCGTCGAGAGGATCGAGATGGGAAACACGGGCGGCACGGTTTCGCTCGGAAGTTTCACCGCCACCTTCACCAACGCGCTCCACTCCTCCGCCCAGATTACCGAGGACGGCGTCTCCCATGCGCTCGGCAATCCGAATGGCCTGATGCTGCACTTCGACGACGAGGCAAGCCTGCTCCACATGGGCGATACCGACATCTTCTCCGACATGGCGCTCCTCAATGAACTGCACCAGCCGGACATCGGCATCGTGCCGATCGGCGACCGCTTCACCATGGGCGGTGCCGTCGCAGCACTCGCCTGCCGGCGTTACTTCAATTTCAAGACCGCAATCCCCTGCCACTACGGCACCTTCCCGATCATCGACCAGACGCCGGATAAATTCGTCTCCGGAATGGAAGGCTCGAAGACGCAGGTGAAGGCGCCGAAGCAGGGCGAGACGCTGTCCATCTGAGCAAAACGCCGTTGCACTGGGCGGATATGGCCTTTATAGCGGGTGGGAAATTTCCCATTCGGAGAATGCCATGTCCGTCGATCTTGCCACCGTTAAGCGCGTCGCGCACCTTGCCCGTATTGCCGTTTCGCAAGAAGAGGCAAATCGCATGGTCGGCGAGCTGAATGGCATCCTCGGTTTCGTCGAACAGCTTTCCGAGGTGAATGTCGAAGGCGTCGAGCCGATGACCTCTGTCACGCCGATGGCGATGAAAAAGCGGAAGGACGAGGTCACCGACGGCAGCAAGGCCGAGGACATCGTCGCCAATGCGCCGGTCAGCGACCACAATTTCTTCCTGGTGCCGAAAGTCGTCGAATAAGCCCAGCGCTTTTTCCGACCACGTTGCCAATTCAAAAATCCGAGCGAACACGATGAGCGAACTCACCAGCCTGACCATTGCCGAATCCCGCGAAAAGCTGCGCGCCAAGGAGATCACCGCAACCGAACTGACGGAAGCCTATATTTCGGCTATCGATGCGGCCAACGACCGGCTGAACGCCTATATCAAAGTCACGCCCGATCTCGCCCGCGTCATGGCAAAGAAATCCGACGAGCGCATCGCCGCAGGCCAGGCCGGCGATCTCGAAGGAATCCCCCTCGGCATCAAGGACCTCTTTGCGACCGTTGGCGTCCACACCCAGGCCTGCAGCCACATCCTCGACGGCTTCGAGCCGCGCTACGAATCGACCGTCACCCAGAACCTTTGGGACGACGGCGCCGTCATGCTCGGCAAGCTGAACATGGACGAGTTCGCCATGGGCTCCTCCAACGAGACCTCGCACTACGGCGCGGTCATCAATCCGTGGCGTGCGGCGGGCTCGAACCAGCAGCTCGTTCCGGGCGGCTCTTCCGGCGGCTCGGCGGCGGCGGTTGCTGCCCATCTTTGCGCCGGCGCCACCGCCACCGATACCGGCGGTTCGATCCGCCAGCCGGCCGCCTTTACCGGCACCGTCGGCATCAAGCCGACCTATGGCCGCTGCTCGCGCTGGGGCACGGTCGCCTTCGCATCCTCGCTCGATCAGGCCGGCCCGATCGCCCGCGACGTGCGCGATGCCGCGATCCTGTTGAAGTCGATGGCAAGTGTCGATGCGAAGGATACGACCTCCGTCGACCTGCCGGTGCCGGATTACGAAGCCTCGCTCGGCAAGTCGCTGAAGGGCATGAAGATTGGCATTCCAAACGAATACCGCGTCGACGGAATGCCCGAAGAAATCGAGACCCTCTGGCAGCAGGGCGTCGCCTGGCTGAAGGACGCCGTCGCCGAGATCGTCAACATCTCGCTGCCGCATACCAAATACGCGCTGCCGGCCTATTCCATCGTGGCTCCGGCCGAAGCCTCCTCGAACCTCGCCCGCTACGACGGCGTGCGCTACGGCTTGCGCGTCGACGGCAAGGATATCGTCGACATGTACGAGAAGACCCGCGCCGCGGGCTTCGGCAACGAAGTCAAACGCCGCATCATGATCGGCACCTACGTGCTGTCGGCCGGCTACTACGACGCCTATTACCTGCGCGCCCAGAAGGTCCGCACGCTGATCAAGCGGGACTTCGAACTCGCCTTCGACGCCGGCGTCGACGCTATCCTGACGCCCGCCACCCCGTCCTCGGCCTTCGGCATCGCCGACGAGAACCTCGCCTCCGACCCGGTCAAGATGTACTTGAACGACATCTTCACCGTGACGGTCAACATGGCAGGCCTCCCGGGCATCGCCGTGCCTGCCGGCCTCGACCACAAAGGTCTGCCGCTCGGCCTCCAGCTCATCGGCAAGCCCTTCGATGAAGAGACCCTCTTCAAGACCGCGCATGTCATCGAACAGGCCGCGGGCAAGTTCACGCCGGCGAAGTGGTGGTAACGGGCTCATCATCTGCAAAGTGACGGCTTCCGATAAGATGCATCTTGAGAGGTGCTCAGTCGTCAACAGCTGCGGCGCGAGGAGGCGTCATGGACAAGACAGATCTCGCGCCGTTGATCCAGGCATTCGACCGTCTCGCGGCCGGCGGTTTTCACATGGGCGCAGACTGGCAGGCCGTGCATGAAATCTGCCAGGCGAACGAGGGTGAAAAGCCCTTCGACTGGGGTCATGCCCTTTGCCATCGCATCGAAGGCGACGACTGGAATGCTGATTACTGGTACCGACGCGCGGGTAAGAGGCGCGCAGCCGGTACCGTGGCCAAAGAGTGGTCGGCGATGAGGGCCGAGCTTTCGGCGCAGCTCTAACATCGCCCCCAAGGCCACGCGCCGATCACGACATGCGGCTTGGATGGTGCTGCGAAACTATCGATTATCCTGCTCGGCTCTTACCAGCACCAAACCGCGCTCCGTGATGCGGTAGGGCTTACCGCTCGAAGATTTGATCGCCTTCTTCTGTTTGAGTTTGCGGAAGGTGATCAGGTCAAGGCCGGAGAATACCCAGCCTTCGCGGGTATAGAGCTGCAGTTTTTCGATCTTTTTCCTTTCGTCGCGTGTGATTTCGATGCGGCCGCCCTGGGCCAATAGGTGCAGAATGCGCTGCTCCGTGCGGGAAATGTCCATTTGAATGTTGATCCGGTCTTCGCGCCGAAAAAGCGCGTAAAAAAACGATCCGGCGTCAAAGGCGAGCGCCGGGGCTTCGTTTTTTTCTGGCCCATGCGCGCAAGCAGGCTTGCAGGCAGGGCCTTTAGCGGGTCTGAGAGTGGCTCAACATAAGGACTTGGTAGCTCGCCTCGAACAGGAGGTCAAGCAGGCGCCGGGCTTGCGAAAATCGGCTGATAACGATGGCGCGAGCGCGCAAATCATTGGAAAACCCACCGATTCGGTGTTCTACTGAAAGCGTTGAGCGGAGGTGCCATTGATCCACATTCGCAATGCCCGCGAGGGCGAAGCGGACCTTTTGAGTGAGATCGGCCTCAGAGCCTGGCAAAAGGCGATGACGGCAATGGGCGAGTCGGACGCGCTGCTGGATGCGGCGCGCAGTGCTTTCGTCAATTTTACGCAAGGCACATGGTTGACGATCACGGTGATCGAGCTCAACGGTATTGTTGCCGGCTGGGCGGCGCGCGAACACCTGGACGAGACAATATCCGATTTCTGGATCGATCCGGCCTATACCCGCCAGGGCCTCGGCTCTGCGCTTCTGGAAGAGATCGAAAAGGACATTGCCGAGCAGGGTTTCGCGAAGGCGGCAATGCAGACGCATTCGGGAAATACCGAGGCGATCAGCTTTTTCCAGAAACACGGTTACGCCATCCACTGGCTTTCAATCGCCTATAATCCGAAGCTCGACCGCGACGTACCATCGGTCGGATTGGCGAAGGACCTGGAAACCGAGGGCGACGGCATTTACGGGCCTGGCTCTAGCTTCTGACTGACGTGCCGAAAGCCTTGCACCGGCAGACCATTTCCTTTACCTCACCAGTTGAAAAGAACAGCCTCCAAAGAGCATCAAATGACCATTGTCGACGTTCGCACGCCTGATCCGAAACGCTTCATTCCCGGCGCCACCGGCGATTGGGAAGTCATCATCGGCATGGAAGTCCATGCGCAGGTGCTGTCGAATGCGAAGCTCTTCTCCGGCGCCTCGACGGAATTCGGCAAGCCGCAAAATTCAAACGTCTCGCTCGTCGATGCCGCCATGCCCGGCATGCTGCCGGTCATCAACGAGGAATGCGTCAAGCAGGCGGTGCGCACCGGCCTCGGTCTGAAAGCTCAGATCAACAAACGTTCGGTCTTCGACCGCAAGAACTATTTCTATCCCGACCTGCCGCAGGGCTATCAGATCTCGCAGTACAAGGATCCGATCGTCGGCGAAGGCACGATCGTCATTTCGCTTGGTCCTGACCGCCAAGGCCAGTTCGAGGATATCGAGATCGGCATCGAGCGCCTGCATCTGGAACAGGATGCCGGCAAGTCGATGCACGACCAGCATGCGACGATGTCCTACGTCGACCTCAACCGCTCCGGCGTCGCGCTGATGGAAATCGTCTCGAAGCCCGATATGCGCTCGTCGGACGAGGCGAAGGCCTACATGACGAAACTCCGCTCGATCGTGCGATATCTCGGCACCTGCGACGGCAACATGGACGAAGGCTCGATGCGCGCCGACGTCAACGTCTCCGTTCGCCGCCCCGGCGAGCCCTTCGGCACGCGCTGCGAGATCAAGAACGTCAATTCCATCCGCTTCATCGGCCAGGCGATTGAATACGAAGCCCGCCGCCAGATCGGCATCCTGGAGGACGGCGGTACGATCGATCAGGAAACCCGCCTTTTCGACGCGAACAAGGGCGAAACGCGCTCCATGCGTTCCAAGGAAGAAGCGCATGATTATCGCTACTTCCCCGATCCGGACCTGCTGCCGCTCGAATTCGACGATGGCTTCATCAAGGATCTTGCAGCCCACCTGCCGGAGCTGCCGGATGACAAGAAGGAGCGCTTCGTCCGCGAACTCGGCCTTTCGGTCTACGACGCTTCGGTGCTGGTCTCCGAAAAGGCGATTGCCGATTATTTCGAGGCCGTGGCCGAAGGCCGCGACGGCAAGACGGCTGCAAACTGGGTCATCAACGACCTGCGCGGCGCCTTGAACAGGACCGGCAAGGACATCGAAGAGACGCCGGTTTCGCCGGCTCAGCTGGGCGCGCTCATCGATCTCATTAAGGCCGAGACCATCTCCGGCAAGATCGCCAAGGACCTCTTCGAGATCGTGCTCAACGAAGGGGGCGATCCGGTTGAGATCGTCGAAGCCCGCGGCATGAAGCAGGTGACCGATACCGGCGCCATTGAAAAGGCCGTCGACGAGATCATCGCCGCCAACCCGGATCAGGGGGCCAAGGCTCAGGCAAAGCCGACGCTTGCCGGCTGGGTCGTCGGCCAGGTGATGAAGGCAACCGGCGGCAAGGCCAATCCGCAGGCCGTCCAGGCGCTCGTCAAGACCAAGCTCGGAATCGAGGAGTAGGGCCGTGTATTTCGTGCGCACGGCAAGCGAGCGGGACCTCGACAAGGTCCGCGCCCTGCTGGTCGAGGCGTTTCGTTCCGCCTATGCCGATCTCTATGGCGAGGCGAAGGTAAGCGAGCTGATCGCGCACCTGTTTTCTCCGGCAGCGCTCCAGGCGCGGCTGGCGAAGAAGAACGCGGAATTCCTCGTCGCCGACAACGGCAAGGCCGTGGGCGGCATTGGCTATGCCGCCATGTCGGACGAGAGGACGAAGACGGTTATGCTGCATTTGCTTTACGTGCGGCCGTCGCTGCATCGCCAAGGCATCGGACGACAAATCTTCGCCGAGCTCGAGACCTGCTTTCCGGATGCAGAGATCATGCGTCTGGAGGTCGAGCCAAGGAACGAAAAGGCGATTGCCTTCTATCACGCGCACGGTTTTACCGACGCCGGCCGCAACGAAAACGACGGACCGGGCCAATCGGGGATCGCGACGCTGGTCCTCGAAAAGCAGCTCGACACCCATTGAACCGGTAACGATGGCCAAAGTTGAGATCCGCAAGGCACGCGAAGGCGGCCTTTCAGATAGGTGGCGACATGCGCTGCAACGCAACTGGTGCGCAGATGATCGAATTGATGTCGGCGATGCAAAAGGCCGCGGCCTTTTGCATCTGCAATTGATCTCCAAAACCAAGCGCCGGATGCGCATCGTTTCTCCAAGCGCCTCAGTTTCAAGCCGTCGCATTTGGGCTTCAAGATGCCCCTGAAATGAGGTTTCGCCGATGGGAATCGCTGGACAATCCAGCGTTCCGGCGGCATAAGCGAAGAACGAATTCCAGTCCCGCTCGCCTTCGGCAAGCACAAGGAAAAGACATGAAGAACCTTCTTTTGCAAATCTTCACCTGGTGGAACGGCCAGACGCTGGGCACCCGTTTTGCGACCTGGCGTTTCGGCAAGCGCGTCGGTGAGGATGAATTCGGCAACGTCTACTATGAAGGCGGCATGTCCTCCTACGGCCTGCCGAAGCGCTGGGTGATCTACAAGGGATATGCCGAAGCCTCCGCCATCCCCCCGGGCTGGCACGGCTGGATGCACCACCGCACTGATGTTCCGCCGTCGAAGGAAAGCTACGTTGCCAAGGAATGGCAGAAGACGCACCGTCCGAACCTCACCGGCTCTGCGCAGGCGTACCGCCCGCCGGGCTCGCTTGCCGTTGCCGGCGAACGTCCGAGGGTGACCGGCGACTACGACGCCTGGACGCCCGGCAACTGATGTCGCTCTGCCAGGCGAGCCGTCCGGCCCCGCTTTTGGCCACAATTGACCTTTACCCGCAGGTTGGTCGCAGGAACTGCGGCCTTGATCTGAAATGCGCTGGAGACGGGTAGATATGACGCTTTTCACGCGGAATCATGTCCTGCGTGCTGCCGGGTTTGCCCTGGCGCTTGGTTCTTCCTTCTTGCCGCAGGCGGCGTCTGCCGCACGCATCGACAATCCCGTTGCCGTCTTCTCCGGCCTCGACAAAATTACCGGCCGCATCACCACCTTCGACGTCTATGTCAACGAGACCGTGCAGTTCGGCGCGCTTCAAGTCACGCCGAAGGCCTGCTATTCGCGCGACCAGGCGGAAGCCCAGAAGATCGACGGGTTCGTCGAAGTCGACGAGATCACCCTCGACCGAAAGATCCGGCGCATCTTCACCGGCTGGATGTTCGCAGACAGCCCCGGCCTCAACGCTGTGGAACACCCGATTTATGACGTCTGGCTGAAGGACTGCAAGGCGCAGTCCGAGGTGCCGGCGCCCGAAGGCGCGGCGAAGTAGCGTTCCATGTCATGAGCAGCGTCGTAGCCATCCTCGTCCGTCGAGGCTACGCCGTATGGGCTTCCGCCAGCACCGATATTTTCCAAGCGCCGACGCCGTGAGAAGCCGTCACCCTGAGGCGAGAGCGAAGCGACCCTCAAAGGGCGAGGGCGGGCGCGGGAAAGACGCTTGCCGCAGCCTCAAAACTTCAGGTGCGGTGAATCCATCGCCGCGGCGAGCATCACCGCATAGTCGTCCTTGGGCACGTCGATGGCGCCGAAGGTCTTCAGATGCTCGGTGGTGAATTGCGTGTCGAGCAGGGTGAAGTCCCTGTCGCGCAGACGCGCAACCAGATGAACGAGACAGATCTTCGAGGCGTCGGTGCGGCGCGAGAACATGCTCTCGCCGAAGAACGCGGAACCGAGCGAGACGCCATAGAGGCCGCCGACCAGTTGATCGTCGTGCCATGCTTCGACGGAATGAGCATGGCCCATGCGGTGGAGCGTCGAATAGAGTGATCTGATCGTATGGTTTATCCAGGTGCTCGGACGGTCGGAGGTCGCCTCGGCACAGGCCGCGATCACGGCATCGAAATCATGATCAAAGCGGATATCGAAGGGTTGCCTGCGGATAGTCTTCGCAAGGCTTTTGGAGACATGGAAGTTGTCGAGCGGCAGCACGCCGCGTAGCTCCGGCTCGACCCAGAAGATTTCCGGATCGTCGGCGGATTCGGCCATCGGAAAGAGGCCGATGGAATAGGCGCGCAGGAGAATCTCCGGGGTAATGCCTGGGGACTTCCTGCGCGAGCCTGCCATTTCCGTTAAGCCGGATGGTTGGCCAGGTAGTGTTCCAGCCAGTGGATATCATAGTCGCCGTTGGCGATATCCTGATTGGACACGAGATCCTGGAACAGTGGTAGCGTCGTCTTGATGCCGTCGACGACGAATTCGTCAAGAGCACGGCGCAGACGCATCATGCATTCGACGCGGGTACGTCCATGCACGATGAGCTTGCCGATGAGGCTATCATAGTAGGGCGGGATCTTGTAGCCCTGATAGGCGCCGCTATCGATGCGCACACCGAGGCCGCCCGGCGCATGGAAATGCGTGATCGTGCCGGGCGAAGGCACGAAAGTGCGCGGGTCCTCGGCATTGATGCGGCATTCGATGGCGTGCCCCTCGAAGGTGACCTCTTCCTGCGTGACGGAGAGGCCGCGGCCGGAGGCGACGCGGATCTGCTCGTGCACGAGATCGATGCCGGTGATCGCTTCGGTGATCGGATGCTCCACCTGCAGGCGGGTGTTCATTTCGATGAAATAGAATTCGCCGTTTTCGTAGAGGAATTCGATCGTGCCGGCGCCGCGATACTTCAGCTTCTTCATGGCGTCGGCGCAGATCTGGCCGATCTTCATGCGCTGCTCGACGTTGAGCGCCGGCGAGTTTGCCTCTTCCCAGACTTTCTGGTGACGGCGCTGTAGCGAGCAGTCACGTTCGCCAAGGTGGATGGCATTGCCTTCACCGTCGCCAAACACCTGGATTTCGATGTGGCGCGGCTTGCCGAGATACTTTTCCATGTAGACGGCGTCGTTGCCGAAGGCCGCCGCCGCTTCCGCGCGTGCCGTCGACCAAGCCTCGATGAGGTCGGCCTCGGATTTTGCGACCTTCATGCCGCGGCCGCCGCCGCCTGCCGTTGCCTTGATGAGAACCGGATAGCCGATCAAGGCTGCCGTCTTGATCGCATCTTCCTCGGTCTTCACTTCGCCGTCCGAGCCTGGAACAACCGGGATTCCGAGTTCCAGCGCGGTCGTCTTGGCGGTGATCTTGTCGCCCATCATGCGGATATGGTCCGCCGTCGGCCCGATAAAGGTGATGTCGTGGGCATCGAGGATGTCCGCGAACTTGGCATTTTCCGAAAGGAAGCCATAGCCCGGATGCACGGCATCCGCACCGGTGATTTCGCAGGCGGCAACGATCTGATGGATGTTCAGATAGCTATCGCGCGAGGGCGGCGGGCCAATGCAGACGCTCTCGTCGGCAAGGCGCACATGCATGGCATCGGCATCGGCGGTGGAGTGAACCACGACGCAGGGAATGCCGAGCTCCTTGCAGGCGCGCAGCACGCGTAGCGCGATTTCCCCGCGATTGGCTATGAGGATTTTGGAGACCATGACGCCCGCCTTATTCGATGACGACGAGGAGTTGGCCGTATTCGACGGGCTGACCATCCTCGACGAGGATCTCCGTGACCTTACCGGACTTCGGAGATGGGATCTGGTTCATCGTCTTCATTGCTTCGATGATGAGAAGCGTTTGGCCTTCCTTCACGGTCGCGCCGACTTCGATGAATGCACGGGCGCCTGGAGCCGGAGCCATGTAGACAGTGCCGACCATCGGCGCGTTGACGGTGTTGGCCGGGTTACGCACTGCGGCGGCCGGAGCAGCAGAAGCAGGCTGCGGTGCGGTTGCGGAAGAAGCGGCTGCAGCATAGGCAGGAACACCAATCGGCGCCTGGACATAATGCGTGTTGCCGGCGCGCGAAACGCGAATACGCAGATCGTCCTGCTCGACCTCGATCTCCGTCAGGTCCGTGTCGTTGAGGATGTTTGCGAGATCGCGGATCAGCGCCTGATCGATACCTTTTTTCGTCTCAGCCATGAGTGTGCCCTGTCTTCTTCTTATGCCGTGAGGTTCTTCAGCGCGTGGAGCGCCAGGATATAGCTATGGGGGCCAAAACCGCAGATGACACCCTTCACAGCGGGCGCAATCAACGACTTGTGGCGAAATTCTTCGCGAGCATGAACGTTGGTGATATGGAGTTCCACCACCGGAATGGAAATAGCGCGGATTGCATCGTGCAGTGCGAGCGAGGTGTGCGTGTAGGCGCCGGCATTGAGCATGACGCCCGCCGCCTTGCCGTTTGCCTCGTGGAGCCAGTCGATGAGGACGCCTTCATGATTGCTCTGGCGGAAGTCGATCTCCAAGCCGAGCTCGCCGCCCGCCGCCTTGCAATCCGTCTCGATATCCTTGAGCGTCTTTCCGCCGTAAATGCCGGGCTCTCTGGTGCCCAGCAAATTCAGGTTAGGTCCGTTCAGGACGAAAATGGTCTGCGTCATCGAATGTTCCGTCAAAAGCACGAGGGCCACCTATAGACTCCCCATGCCTTGATTGAAAGCCCTTTGGGGAAGGCAGCCGGAATCGTGCCATATTTGTCCACATGGCTGAAACACTTGGATTTTGGCGAATTGATGGGCGCGGCCTCAGCAGCTCGTCTTGCCGCAGGCGCGCATGTTCTTGACCTTGGCCTCCAGGTCGTCGAAGCCGACCGCGCCCTGCACCAGCTCGTTGCCGATTACATAGGATGGCGTGCCGGTGATGCCGAGGTTCTGGGCAAGCTGATAGGTCTTCTGAACGCTCTCGTCACTCGGGCTCTTCTTCATCTCCGCGAGGATCTTTTCCTTGCTGACGCCGAGCGATTCCGCAACGCCGAGAGCCTTCTCCTCATCAGCCCGTCCATCGCTGCCGAGCAGGGCGATGTGGAACTCGCCGTATTTTTCAGGCGCAAGCTTGCGGAAGGCGTCCGAGACCTTGTGGGCGGCAGCCGATTCCGGCCCGAGGATCGGAAGTTCCTTCAGCACGAAACGGACGTTCTTGTCTTTTTCGAGCATGGTCTGCATGTCTGAAAGAGCGTGGCGGCAATAACCGCAATTGTAGTCGAAGAACTCGACGATCGTGACGTCGCCCTTCGGATTGCCGATGGTCGCGTCGTATTTCGCGTCGAAGATTTCCTTCTCGTTGTCTTCGATCGCCCTGTTGGCTTTCACGAGGCGAGCCTCTTCCTGCTTCTTCTGGAGGGCGTTTTGAACGTCAATCATGATCTCGGGGTTCTGGATGAGGTATTCCTTGATGAACGCGCCGAACTCCTTCTTCTGCGCGTCATCGAGGGCTGCCGCCGGAAGGGGCAGGGCAACGCTCGCTGCGAGCGCAAGTGTGGTGAAGGCTTTCGGGAAGAAGGTCATTTTATCCTCGTCTACGGCGAATGGGGCGCGATATTTGCTGCATCTTATCATCGCCGTGTTAACAGGTAGAACTGCGAAGCACCAAATTACGGCGCATGGTCCGCTCCTCAAACAGGATTTTTCGCAGGCGCGACGCAATCGCGGGATTGTGATGAGCCGATTATTGCGGCAATTGTCTGGCCGCAAGTGAACTTCCGGAGATATGCAGCCTTGTTTTCCATATCGAGACGCAGCGAAGTCGAACCCTTCCACGCCATGGACGTGCTCGCCGAGGCGACCAGACGGCGCGCAAGCGGTCATCCGGTCATTTCGATGGCGGTCGGCCAGCCTTCCCATCCGACGCCGCAGGCAGCGCTCGATGCGGCACGCGCAGCGCTCGCCAAGGGCAGGATCGGCTATACCGACGCCCTCGGCACCGCACGGCTGAAGCAAGCGCTGGCTGAGCACTACCGCGACCGGCACGGGCTTGACATCGACCCGCTGCGGATCGCCATCACCACCGGCTCGTCTGCGGGCTTCAACCTTGCCTTTCTTTCGCTCTTCGATGCCGGCGATGCCGTGGCGATCGCCAGGCCCGGTTATCCGGCCTATCGCAACATCCTCGCCGCGCTCGGCTTGAAGATTATTGAAGTGCCGGTGACGGCCGAGACGCATTTCACGCTGACGCCGGAAAGCCTGGAGGCGGCGCAGCAGGAAGGCGGCGTCAGGCTGAAAGGCGTGCTGCTCGCAAGCCCGGCCAATCCGACGGGCACGGTGACGGGCAGGGAGGGGCTGAAGACGCTCGGCGATTATTGCGCCGCCAACTCGATCGCCTTCATCTCCGACGAAATCTACCACGGGCTGACATTCGCCGGCGAGGAGACGAGTGCGCTGGAGCTGACCGGCGAGGCGGTCGTCATCAACTCCTTCTCGAAATATTATTGCATGACCGGCTGGCGCATCGGCTGGATGGTGTTGCCGGAGCGTCTGGTCCGGACGATCGAGCGCGTGGCGCAAAGCCTCTACATCTCGCCGCCGGAGCTTTCCCAGATCGCCGCGACGGCGGCACTCAACGCAACGGCGGAGCTCGATCTCTATAGGGCAAGCTATGCCAGGAACCGTGATTTCCTGATGCGGCGTCTTCCCGAGATCGGACTTTCGATCGCTTCGCCCATGGACGGCGCCTTCTATGCCTATGTCGACGTCACCCGCTTCACCAATGACAGCATGGCCTTCGCCAAGCGCATGCTGGCGGAAATCGATGTCGCCGCCACGCCCGGCTTCGACTTCGATCCCTTGGAAGGGAACCGGACGATGCGCATGTCCTATGCGGGCTCCGAGGCCGAGATCGCCGAGGCGGTGGAGCGCATCGGCGTCTGGCTGAAATAGAGTCTGATTTCCGAGGCTTGCCGAGGATTTCGAAAGGATTTTTGAAAGTACTTGAATCAAAATATTTGCAATCATGGTCTCGCGTTCACGCGGTGAGTTTCACCCCGCGTCTTGCGTCTTGCGTTCACTCGGACGGGGCTGGAATTTGCCGCGTTGAAGTAAAGTGTATGGGGCTTCCCACCGCCCCTTCGGGATTTTTATAGCCAACTCGGTCTCTTTCGGATACCGGCGCCTCGTTGGAGCGCAAGGCTTGGGGATGAACGGCCTCACAGACATGTCCGATAACGCCCGGCCCGGAATTTTCTGTCCGAGCGCCGCCCAGAGGGGATCATTTCTGCGGGTGGCTCTCCCCTTACCCATAAAGCCTAGGCCTTGGCCGAGGCCCCAGGGCCAGATTTTGTACCTCTCCCACTCGGAGAGAGGTCGGGCGTCGAGACATCAGGCGAGGTCGCCCATTAATGCCAAGCTGGTGTTGACAAAAGGGTGGCTGGACGCAGCCCGCCGCCCATCCGAACTCGCTGCTGTGCTGTCAGGAGAAACAAGCTCCCCGCAAGTTCAACGGCTTCTTCGAATATCTGCCCGTCACCCACGATCGCATCCAGCGACGTGCCCATATGATGCTCCGCGTGCAGCTTCATACAAACTGCCAAGCCGCGCCAGAGCCTCTTGCCGCATCTTTCACGCAACCAGACGAGCGGATAAAAAAATCCGGCCGCGTTGCCGCAGCCGGATTGTCGCTTCATGATCCTAGGTCGGCGTCTCAGAAGAAGCCGCGGCGTTGCCACCAGCCGGCTTTCTTCGGCTTGCCGTCATTGTCGGCCTCGGCGGGCTCGGTGCGTGTGGATTTGACCGTCGGGGTCGCCGAAGAGGAGATGTTCGATTCGCGGTTGGCGCGGACCGGCTTGGCTTCGTCCTCTGCCGGAGTCGCGAGGTCGGCGTAGGCTTCGGCCGTTTCGGCTTCCGCAGGTACGGCTTCGGCAACCGGTTCTTCGACGGGAGACGCGGCGGCCTTGCGGCGGCTGCGGCCCTTGGCGGGCTTTGCTTCCGTGACAAATGCGCCCGACTCGATGGCTGCCATCGCCGGCTGGCCCTCGACGGCTTCTTCGGCAACGGCCTCGACGATCTCAGCCTGCGTTTCGGCCTCGGTGCCATCCCCGGCATCAGCGGCGTTTTCGTCGACGGCTTCAGCGCCGGCGCTCAGTTCTTCGCCTTCCTCGCGGTTGCGGCGCCCGCCACGTTTGCCGCGGCGCCGGCGTTTGCGGCGCTGGGATTCTTCGCTTTCAGCCCCCGTTTCGGAGGCTGCTGCGGCTATATCATCGCCCTCGCTACCTTCCTCGTCGCCTTCATCCTCGTTTCCGGTTTCGCCGGAAACGGTATCCTGGGCGGCGATCTGCTCACCGGCACCATTGCGGCCACGGCGGCGGCGGCGGCGCTTGCGCTTCCGGCTGCCTTCGCCATCACCTTCGGCGCGCTGCTGAGGCGCGCGCTCGACGGCTGCGGGCTTTTCTTCAAGCTCCTCGTCTTCTTCCTCCTCCGTCTCGATGACGATATCTTCGTCGTCATCGTCAGGGATGGCTGCGAAGTTGAAGAGGGTTTCGATCTTGACCGGATTTTCGACCGGTTCGCCCCGATCGATCGCGAAATGCTGCGAGCCGACTGCGCTATCGGCATCGACGACGATCGCGACGCCGAAGCGGGTTTCATAATCGACGATCGACTGGCGCTTGTGGTTGAGCAGGTAGAGCGCGATTTCCGGCGTGGTGCGCACAGTGATGTCGTGCGTCGTGTTCTTCAGCAGGTATTCCTCGATTCCGCGCAGCACATGCAGCGCGACGGAGGACTGCGAGCGCACATGGCCGGTACCGCCGCAATGCGAGCAGACCTGGGTCGTGGATTCAAGCACGGAAGCGCGGATGCGCTGGCGGGACATTTCGAGCAGGCCGAAATGCGAGATGCGGCCGACCTGGATGCGGGCACGGTCGTTCTTCAGGCATTCCTTCAGCTTCTTCTCGACGGCGCGGTTGTTGCGCTTCTCTTCCATGTCGATGAAGTCGATGACGATGAGACCGGCAAGGTCACGCAGGCGAAGCTGACGGGCGACTTCATCGGCAGCCTCGAGATTCGTCTGGAGTGCCGTGTCCTCGATCGAATGTTCACGCGTCGAGCGGCCGGAGTTGACGTCGATCGAAACGAGCGCTTCCGTCTGGTTCATGATCAGGTAGCCGCCGGACTTCAGCGTCACCTGCGGCTGCAGCATGCGGTCGAGTTGGGCCTCGATGCCGGAGCGCGAGAAGATCGGATGGATGTCGCGGTAGGGCTGAACCACCTTGGCGTGGCTCGGCATCAGCATCTTCATGAAGTCTTTCGCTTCACGATAGCCTTCCTCGCCGGAAACGATGATTTCGCTGATGTCCTTGTTGTAGAGGTCGCGGATCGAGCGCTTGATGAGCGAGCCTTCCTCATAGACGAGGCAGGGCGCGGTGGATGCGAGCGTCAGCGTGCGGACGTTTTCCCACAGGCGCATCAGATATTCGAAGTCGCGCTTGACCTCGACCTTGGTGCGGTTGGCGCCGGCCGTGCGCAGGATGACGCCCATGCCCTGCGGGACTTCGAGCATCCGGGCGATTTCCTTGAGACGCTTGCGGTCCTGCGGATTGGTGATCTTGCGGGAAATGCCGCCGCCGCGAGCCGTGTTCGGCATCAGAACGGAGTAGCGGCCCGCGAGCGAGAGATAGGTGGTGAGGGCCGCGCCCTTGTTGCCACGCTCTTCCTTGGCGACCTGCACAAGCAGGATCTGGCGGCGCTTGATGACTTCCTGAATGCGGTACTGCTTGCGCGGCTTGCGCTGCACGCGGTCGGGAACCTCTTCCATCGCGTCTTCGGCGCCGACGGATTCGATCACTTCCTCTTCATGGTCGTCGTCGTCATCGTCGTCATTGCCGCGCCGGCGCGAATCCACGTCTTCGGAGATCGAGTCGGTCTCGACAGCAGCAGCCATGCTGCCGCCGACGGGGCCTTCGTCATCATTGTCGACGACGGAGGCCGAAGGTGCTTCGACATCGGTCGGGACGGCATCTTCGGTTGCGGTGGTTTCGACGGCCTTCTTGCGGCTGCGGCGCGGCTTGGCCTTCTTGACCGGGGCCTCTTCGGCGGCCGGAGCGCTTGCCTCAACCGGAGCGGCGTCTTCGGAAACCTCTTCGGCGGCGGGCTCTTGCTTCGGCACGATGCCGACGTCGGGCTGCTCCTGGGTCGACAGGTCGCTCACCGGCGCCGTTTCGACATGCTCGACATCGTCGTCTCGGCGGTGCTCCTCGGCCTCGGCGCGAAGCAGAGCCTGACGGTCGGCCAGCGGGATCTGGTAATAGTCGGGATGGATTTCGGCAAAGGCCAGGAAGCCGTGCCGGTTCCCGCCGTAATCGACGAAAGCGGCCTGCAGCGAGGGTTCGACCCTCGTTACTTTTGCGAGATAGATGTTGCCGCGTATCTGCTTCTTGTGCTGCGACTCGAAGTCAAATTCTTCTATACGGTTCCCGCGAACGACAACGACACGTGTCTCTTCCTCGTGAGACGCGTCGATAAGCATTTTGTCTGCCATGTAAGGTGTGCTCCTCGGCGCAGCCGCAGACGCACATTCCCGCCTGTATTGATAACAGGGGGCATGCGATCGAACGTGGGTGCGCCGGATAATGAAAGTCGCGCTTGGTTCGGGCGGGACAGCAGCAGCCAGGCAACAGCGGGGAAATCATTCTCCCGGGGCCTGTAGACTTTGGATAAAACCTGCTGCGAAACCATTATGACCAAGCGAGATCGACAATACTTAAGACCCGTTGGGGTCCGATGAGTTTGCTCCTCAGAGCGTTTGGTGGCTATCCACCGATGAAGTTTCCGCATACGCCGGAAAATTCAGGATCCAGTTTACCGTGGAGAGAAGCGCGTAAGACGGCGGACGATTGCCGGTTGTGGCGCCAGGTCCTCGTGGGGTTGGCAGCCGCGCGGCGACTCTATCCCGTCAACACTTTCTAACCTGAAAATCGTTGTATGGTTTCTCTGTCACAATAGCAAGGGAAAAGCCAAATGCGCCATAATATTGATGGATTTCGAAACGCATAGACGATGGGGGAATCAGCGGTCCTGATTCGGCGGCGGCGTACAAGCGCTGAAAGCCGGGCGGCGCGTGTATTAGGCCGCAAGGTTATTGCAATGACAGATAGGGTGTGCGGTCGATTGTTTAAGAGGGTGCGGCCCGCAGCGGGAAAATCCGGCAAGCGGAAGGTGAGATTCGTAGGCGTGCTCGCAGCGGCGGCGTTTTCGCTCCAGGCCATCATCGCGCTTGCCGCCGATCCGAAGAAGCCCGAGGCATTGCTTGCCTATGGCGCCCGCATCATCGGCGCCGACTCCCGTCCCCGCTTCGTCAGCTATTTCGACCGGCACCCGAGTTTTTCGGTCCACTATATCGCCAATCCCGAGCGCATCGTCGTCGATCTGCCGGCGACCGCTTTCGGATTCCAGGCCAAGGATCTGGCGGCGAGGGGGCTTTTCAAGGACATCCGCTACGGCACGATGGACGAAGGCAGCGCCCGCATCGTGCTGAGCGCCGTCAAGCCGGTGAAGCTGGCGACGGCCAAGGTGCAGGCCGACGAGGACGGTAGGGGCTACCGCCTCGTGCTCGATGCCGAGATGACCGGCAAGGAGGAGTTTGCAGCCCTCGTCAAGGCGCAGTCCTGGAGCGATCCGGCAGACCGTCCGCAACCGGCGAACGCAATGCCGGCGCCTGAGGCGGCAAAGCCCGGCGATTTCATCATTGCCGTCGACGCCGGCCATGGCGGCATCGATACCGGCGCGATCGGCGTCGATACCAAGACCGAGGAAAAGCAGGTGACGCTCGCCTTCGCCAAGGCGCTGACCGACCGGTTGAACCGCGAGCATGGCATCAAGGCGTTCCTCACCCGCAGCGAGGATGAATTCCTGTCGCTTGCCGAGCGCGTGCAGATCGCCAGGCAAAACCACGCTGGCCTCTTCATCTCGCTGCACGCCGATACGCTGAAGCAGAAGGATATCCGCGGCGCTACGGTTTATACGATCTCGGACAAGGCCTCCGACAAGCTTGCAGCCGATCTTGCCGAGCGCGAAAACCTGTCCGATCAGATCGCCGGCAAGGAAACCGCCGCCGAACCGCCGGAAGTGGCCGATATCCTGCTCGACCTGACGCGCCGCGAGACCCAGGCCTTCTCGATCTCGCTGGCCGAAAGCGTGCTCGGCTCCTTCAAGGATCAGATCAGTACGATCAACAACCCGCATCGGCACGCGGGCTTCCAGGTTCTGCGGGCGCCGGACGTGCCCTCGATCCTGCTCGAACTCGGCTTCCTTTCCAACGCGGAAGACGAAAAGCTGCTGCTCGACGAGAAATGGCGGGTGAAGATCGCCGAGCTGTTGACCGACGCCGTCAAGCGCTACCGCTCCTCCGTGGTTGCCAATGGCGGCTGAGGGCGTGGCTGAGATGTGACACCCGCGGTGAAAGCAAAGCGGAGCATGTGAATGGGGCAGGGGAGCCCTATTTTGCTCACATTCAGGCCGTTACTCGCCGCTATGTTTTCGACAGGCGGGTTGGACGGCTTGTCGCGATGGCGCTCATGGAGTAAGCCCGCGCGGCGTGCAAATCGCCCGCTTCCATGCAAATATAGCGCCTGCGCCGATTGAAAATTTGGAATACCGGTAGCTCAATATGATCAGACTTCTTGGATATTTCTTCGGAATTGCTTGCGTCCTGTTTCTCGGCGCTGCTGCCGTCGTTGCCGTCTACCTGGCAAACGTCGCGAAGGATCTCCCCGATTACGCCGTCCTGAACAGTTATGCGCCGCCGGTCACTACCCGCGTTCATGCCGGCAACGGCGCGCTGATGGCCGAATATGCCAAGGAGAAGCGTCTTTTCCTGCCGATCCAGGCGATCCCGGATCGCGTCAAGGCGGCCTTCCTTTCGGCTGAAGACAAGAATTTCTATAATCATCCCGGCGTCGACTTGAGCGGCCTTGCGCGCGCCATCGTCGTCAACTTGCAGAATTTCGGCTCCGGCCGCCGTCCGGTGGGCGCCTCGACGATCACCCAGCAGGTGGCGAAGAACTTCCTCCTGACATCGGACCAGACGATCGACCGCAAGATCAAGGAAGCGATCCTCTCCTTCCGCATCGAGCAGGCCTACAGCAAGGACAAGATCCTCGAGCTCTATCTGAACGAGATCTTCTTCGGCCTGAACTCCTACGGCATCGCCGGGGCAGCACTCACCTACTTCAACAAGTCGGTCACCGAACTCACCGTCGCCGAAGCCGCCTATCTCGCCTCGCTGCCGAAAGGCCCGGCAAACTATCATCCCTTCCGCCATCCGGATGCCGCGGTGGAGCGCCGCAACTGGGTCATC
The DNA here is from genome assembly GCF_013004495.1 of Rhizobium sp. SEMIA 4085. Taxonomy (NCBI): domain Bacteria; kingdom Pseudomonadati; phylum Pseudomonadota; class Alphaproteobacteria; order Hyphomicrobiales; family Rhizobiaceae; genus Rhizobium; species Rhizobium sp. SEMIA 4085. Next base: position 1,045 of record NZ_JABEPH010000029.1, on the reverse strand, counting down.
GACCGCATGGTCGAAAACGGCTATGTGAGCCAGAGCGACGGGGCGGAAGCCAAGAAGCAACTGCTCGGCGTGACCGCCCGCAGCAACGGCCCCTCGCTCTTTGCTTCGGATTACTTCGCCGAGGCTGTCCGTCGCCAGCTCATTGGCCAGTATGGCGAAAAGGCGCTTTACGAAGGCGGGCTTTCGGTCCGCACCTCGCTCGATCCGCAGATGCAGCTTGCCGCCCGCAAGGCGCTGCAGGACGGCCTGACGACCTACGACGAACGCCGCGGCTTCCATGGACCGCTGAAGACGATCGACACCACCGCCGATTGGGGCAAGGCGCTCGCGGAAATCCCAGCACTCTCCGACGTGCCCGAATGGCGTCTCGCCGTCGTCCTTGCCGTTTCCACCGAGAGCGTCGACATCGGCCTCCAGCCCGCCAGGGACGGTGCGGGAAAGGCTGCCGCCGAGCGCGAGCATGGCACGATCGAGGCGAACAACATGCAGTGGGCCTACCGCTCCTCGACCGGCGAGCGCAAGACGGCCAAGTCGCCGGAAGGGGTGCTATCGCCGGGCGACGTCGTCTATGTCGAGCGGCTGGGGAACGAAGGCTCGACGTCCTACCGTCTTCGCCAACCGCCGAAGGTTCAGGGCGGCCTGGTTGCCATGGATCCGAAGACCGGCCGCGTTCTTGCGATGGCAGGCGGTTTTTCCTATGGGCAATCGGAATTCAACCGCGCGACGCAAGCGATGCGCCAGCCGGGCTCTTCGTTCAAACCGTTCGTCTATGCTGCGGCCATGGACAATGGCTACACGCCGGCTTCGGTGATCATGGACGCGCCGATTGAGGTCGTCTCCGGCGGCCAGGTGTGGAGGCCGGAAAACTACGGCGGTGAGTTCAACGGTCCGTCGACGCTGCGCTCCGGCATCGAGCACTCGCGCAACCTGATGACCGTGCGCCTTGCCAATGACCTCGGCATGAACATCGTTGCCGAATATGCCGAGCGCTTCGGCATCTACGACAAGATGCCGGCGCTGCTTGCCATGTCGCTCGGCTCCGGCG
>NZ_JABEPH010000319.1:0-7196 GCF_013004495.1 Rhizobium sp. SEMIA 4085 | reverse complement strand
CGCATCTCTTAGGCTCTTTCTCACTTATCTCCGCCCTTTACCACTCTAACTCAACCTTTTCCGTATTGGTCCCTCAGCTCAACTCCTTACTGGAGGCAATCGAAAAATCACGAACAACCGCAGAGTCGGCCATCGAGATTGTCGAGAGAGGAGGGTGCTTGGCCTACGAGCGGCTATCCTTGCTGTCATCCAACGGCACTCCTCTGCTGAAGGAGTTATCGGTATCGATCCCGCTCGGGACCCTCGTGTTGCTCACCGGACCTAGTCAGGCTCCGGGAACGGCATTGTTCAGAGCGACGGCGGGCATTCCGGCGCCCGGCACAGGGCGCATAATTCGCCCTGGTTCCGACGACATCGTGTTTCTCAAGCAACGACCTTATCTGCCGCCAGGGACGTTGCGCCAGATTCTTGTGCGTCTGGAGAATGCAGGCGAAATTTCGGATGAACAAATGTTCCAGGTGTTGCGCGAACTTGATCTCGAATGGGTCGTGAGCCAGGCGGGCGGGTTGGATAAGGAGCAAAGCTGGGAAATGTCGCTTTCGCTGACCGAGCAGCAACTCTTAGCCGTTGCGAAAGTTCTGCTCGTGCCACCGCGGGTCGTCTTCCTAGATCGAGTCGACACGACGCTGGGGTCCAAAAAACTCCGCAAGATCCTGCGCCTCCTTTCCGACCGTTCGATCACCTGCATCAATAACGGAGAAGCCCACGACGCGCGTGATCTGTATCACGCGGTCCTTGAGTACAGTGAGGATGGTCGGTGGACGTGGACACCGAACCGAGCCTGATCTTTCCTGGAATGGCTCGCAATAACTACCGACCAATCACGGTCACGAGCAACGTCGGTAGAGCCGCCGAGGTGATGAGCTGCGATCCGCTCTACGACAACGGGACTTGACGTGTCGCTCTGCGCGTCACCGCGGATGAAGAGTACGACTGCCCCCACTCCCGAAAGCAGCCAGTGGGCTTTGCACGAACCACACCCGCGAGCGAAATTTCCACCAGGCAATCATGCTTAAGCTATGCAGGATGACCTGCAGACCAAGAGCTGCCTGGTTACCCCGAGCACCACTGCCAATACCTGAAGCGAAATTCCGATCCACCTCAGAATGGTCTCCGCGAAAATCATGGCCACCCAGTCCAGCGCATGGTACGTCCAAGCAAACTGGCGATTGCCAGCGAGGCCGCCGAAAAGAGGATTGCTCTCCTGGCCATCGAACGTCGAAAGCGACGGTCGGAGTTGCTTGTGATAGCCACGAAGGGCACCAGGATCTTGATCGGGTGATCTTTGCCGCAAATTGGCGGGTGAGGACGCCGCGTTCAACAACCACGGGGATGGTCGCCAGCGCCATGCCGATCGCCGCGATGCTTGCCGGTGCGTTCGGTTCAGAAGCAAAACGCACGCAAGCAGTCCTTGGCCGTCTGACGATATCGCTTACCGGTCAGAGGTTGGTTTTGACGAAACGGTTGGCCTTGGCCGCCTCATTCATGTCCTTGCGCCGAAAATAGATCGCTCGCCCGCAGCGGATTGGACTTTGGCCTTGGACGATAACGATCTGTTCGTCCTTTCTCATCGACTGGGTGATCTCGTGCGGCATGATCAGCGGCCTTCGCTGAAAATTCACGTTCTCCGATTGGCGAGATCCCGTGGTGGAACTGCTCCAGCCGACATTGCGCGACCGGCCCTTTACCTCGACGGTCATTTCCCCGCATTGGGCCGAGATGCTACGAGCCGTGTCGAGTGCCTTGACTGCGGCATAGGAGGCGAACGCGCAGCCGTCGATCCATGAGGTCGCTCCGTCCCTGCCGAAGTGTCGTTCCAACTGTCCAACGGATTGGTACATGAGCATCAGCGAAATTCCGTATTTGCGGCCACGGTCGCGCGCTTCTTCCAGCACGCGCATGTAGCCGAGCAGGTCGACCTCATCGAGCATGAACAATGTGCGGCGGTCGAATGCGCCATCGGCCTGCACCATGGCCTTGATCAGCGAGCCGATGATCACCCTTCCGATACCAGGATACGAGCGCAGGATGGCAGCCGGGACGTTGAGGAACACATCTTTTTTGCCAGAAACGATCTCGCTGGATTTGAAGGCGTTGCCGCAGACGAGACCAGCGTAACTGGCGAGCGACAGCCACTGCGTATCCTTCGACGCCGTCGAGTAGACGCCGGAAAACGTCTGCTCCGTCATGTTGGTGAAAACGCCGAGGGTTTCGCGGATGAAGTCGGATCCTGAATTCTCCTGAACGTCACGCAGTATGGCGAGCACCGACGGCTCCGGCTCGGAAACGATCTGGCGCAAACTGCGCAGAGTTCGCCTTCCGGCATATTCTGGCGAGAGCATCACATGCGCAAGCAGGCCGGTCAGCAGATTGTGCGCCTGGTTCTGGAAGTAGGCGCCGCTTGACGATTCGAAACGTGCGCTTTCCGATAACAGCATATGTGCGATGCCGACGATGTCCTCTTCCTTGCGGGTCGATGTTTCAATGCCGTCGAGGATATCGAAGCCCGTTGCCGGATCAGCAGGGTCGAGCACGATTACGTCACGGCCGAGAACACGCCTGCGGTACTCGACCACCATCGGCGCAACTTCCGTCGACGGGTCGAGGCAGATGAGCGGACCCGAATATCGAAGCGCCGTCGGTACGACATTGCTGGTTGTCTTGAACCCGCCGGAACCGGCGAAGAAGAGCATATGCGTGGAGTCGAAATCCTGCTTGTAGGTCAGGAGCGGCGCCCTGCCGCCTTGTCCCCACGTCGAACGATCGTAGGGGTCGAAGGAAAGCTTATGCACAAGTTCGCGATCGACGCGATAGAGCTCGCCGACGACGATTTCGCCATCGGGCGGGAAAAGTCTTGCGGCCGCACGCATCGAGAGCCAGTCGGCGTCGCCGAAGATTCCACTCTTGGCGCGTTTGACCGGATCGGCGACGACAACAGAGATGCGGGCCGACACCGCAACGATCAGAAAGCCGAGAAACGATCCAACCACGGCGAAAGCGTCGAGATAAGAAAGCGCCTCGTCCCAGGCGATGATGCCGCGCTCGACGGAGGGAGAAAGACGTCCATATTCCCGCAAGGCGTAAAAGCCGGCAACGACGAGAAGGCCGAGAAGGCTTGCGATCGCGATCGGCCGGCGTCGATGCAACGGCAAGGGCCAGACCGTCAGAAGTCCTGCGAGCGGGCCGAGCAAAAGTGCCGGCACTGGTGTTGACCGCAAGAACCAGTATTGCGTCTTCCCTGACATGCCCGAGGCCAATTCCGGCCATCGCCAGCCTGTCACGTAGACGGCAAAGGCGGTAACGGCGAGAGGGACGAGAACAAGCAGAAGGCTCGGATGCAATCGATGCTTCAATGCCATTCCGCTTTCTCCTGAACAGCGTCCAGAGAAGAGGCCTTGAACGCCTCTTTGCCGATGTCGCGCAGCCGCTGATGTTCCGAAGAACCCGGAACGATCCGGGCCAATTCGAGCAGGCCGCCGAGCAGGAACGCCCGGTCGGCTTTCGAAAGCCCGGCCTTGACGACAATGCTGCCGAGTAGAAATTTCTGCCGAGCCTCGCGCTTGCGCTCAGCCGCCATCAGAAACCGCCGCCGGCGTTCCAGTCCGGCCAGCCTCCGGTCGATGCGGTTGAGGTGATGTGGCGGCTGTGGCCTTCGGTTTCTTTTGAAATCGGGCAGCGATCTCGGCGACGATCCCATCGAGCTCTCCGTCGGACAAGTCCATCTCCGCCAGACCCGCCTTTGTCGCGGCGTGAGCAAACCGCTCGGCGGATTTTACTATCAAAAATCTTCTGCGTTCCTTCAGCTTCTCGATCTGTGCATCGAGTTCGGAAATCCATAATTTTGCTGCCATTGAAGATGCTCCATTGTGCGCGATCTAAATGATTCTCGTATTTATACACACTAGAATAAGATAGTTAAATAGGGTAGCTTGCGCAGTGCCCAAGAATTTGGAGCGCAATTCCCGCCGCTGCCGACTTTCGGAAAAGCGGCATCGCCCACTCGGGCCGATCGGTTTGTGGGCGCAACATCCGTCGCTTGAGAGATTTACACGGAAGGTCGGGAGACGATCGTGGCGATCATGTTCGTCAGAGCGCAGATGATAAGTAGGGGTGCGGGACGCAGCATCGTCTCGGCCGCCGCCTATCGCCATCGGACGAAAATGAGCGATAAGCAGGTTGGCACGACGTTCAGCCGTCGCGGCGTTTCGTCGGAACTGGTGCATGAGGAGCTGGCCCTACCGGATGAGGCGCCGGCGTGGCTGCGCAAGGCGATCGAGGGACGCTCGGTCGCCGGCGCCAGCGAGATGCTCTGGAACGCCGTCGATGCGTTCGAGAAGCGGGCCGACGCGCAGCTTGCGCGCGAACTGATCATTTCTCTGCCGGAAGAACTGATGCGTACTGAGAACATCGCTCTAGTGCGCGAATTCGTCCGCGACAACCTCACCTCGAAAGGAATGGTCGCCGACTGGGTCTATCACGACAAGGACGGCAATCCTCATATCCACCTGATGATGACGCTGCGTCCTTTAACGAAAGAGGGCTTCGGGCCGAAGACCGTGGCGATAACAGGAGCAGACGGTAAGCCGCTGCGCGTTGTCACGCCGGACCACCCGAAGGGAAAGATTGTCTATCGGTTGTGGGCGGGCGATCGGGAAACGATGAAGGCGTGGAAAATTGCCTGGGCGGACACGGCCAACCGGCATCTGGCACTCGCCGGTCATGAGATCCGGCTCGACGGCCGCTCCTATGCCGAACAGGGGCTGGACGGTATCGCACAGAAATGTCTCGGTCCGGCAAAAGCGGCATTGGTACGCGAGGGCAGGGAGATGTTCTTCGCGCCGGCGGAACTTGCCCGCCGGCAGGAAATGGCAGATCGCCTGCTTGCGGATTCCGAACTCCTGTTGAAGCAGCTTGCCAATGAGCGCTCGACCTTTAATGAGCGCGATATCGCCCGGGCGCTCCACCGCTATGTCGACGATCCGGTAGACTTCGCCAATATCCATGCGCGGCTGATGGCATCGAACGATCTCGTCACGCTGAAGCCGCAGCTGTTCGATCCGCAAACGGGAAAAGCTGCAGAGCCCGCAATCTTCACGACGCGCGACATCCTGCGCATCGAATATGAAATGTCTCAGTCGGCGCGGGTTCTCGCGGAGCGCGGCGGGCACGCCGTCCCCGATCGGCGGATCAACGCAGCGATCGAAACCGTCGAGACGCGTGATCCGGAAAGGCGCTTCCGGCTCGATGCGGAGCAGGTGGACGCCGTCCGGCATGTCACAGGGGACAGCGCTCTTGCCGCGGTCGTCGGGTTTGCTGGCGCCGGCAAGTCCACACTTCTGGATGCCGCGCGCGTCGCCTGGGCAAGCGAAGGTCGCCGGGTGATCGGTGCGGCACTTGCCGGAAAGGCGGCCGAAAGTCTGGAAGAGAGCTCCGGCATCAAGTCGCGGACGCTCGCATCGTGGGAGCTCGCCTGGGCCGACGGCCGCGACAGGCTTGGGCGCGGCGACGTGCTGGTGGTCGACGAAGCCGGTATGGTGTCGTCGGAGCAAATGGCGCGCGTCTTGAAGGTTGTCGAAGAGGCAGGCGCGAAAGTCGTCCTGGTCGGTGACGCCATGCAGCTCCAGCCGATCCAGGCAGGTGCTGCGTTTCGGGCAGTGACGGAGCGGGTCGGTTTTGCCGAGCTTTCCGGCGTGCGCCGACAGAGCGAGCAATGGGCACGCGACGCGTCCCGACTGTTTGCGCGCCGCGACGTCGAACAGGGTCTCGACGCTTATGTGGAGCGAGGCCATCTTGTCGAAGTGGAGACGCGGGAGGAAGCCATCGGACGCATCGTTTCCGACTGGACGGATGCTCGTCGTGAGCTGCTTCGGAAATCCGCCGATGAAGGAAGCCCGGGACGTTTGCGCGGCGACGAACTACTCGTTCTCGCTCACACCAACGTGGATGTGAAACGCCTGAACGAGACATTAAGGAGGGTGATGACGGCGGAGGACGCACTCGGTGACAGCCATGCCTTCCAGACCGAACGCGGGGCGCGCGAGTTTGCCAGTGGCGACCGCATCATCTTCCTCAAAAACGCCCGTTTCTTCGAGCCGCGCGCCGAGCATCCCGATGCCCAATATGTCAAGAACGGCATGTTGGGCACGGTTGTTTCGACGACCGATAAACGCGGCCGGATCCTGCTTTCGGTGCGCCTCGATAATGGCCGCGACGTCATCTTCAGTGAGGATAGCTACCGCAATGTCGATCACGGTTATGCCGCGACGATCCACAAATCGCAGGGCGCCACGGTCGACCGGACGTTCGTTCTTGCGACCGGCATGATGGATCAGCATCTGACCTATGTGTCGATGACCCGGCATCGACACCGCGCCGATCTCTACGCGGCCAAGGAAGATTTTGAGGCAAAGCCGCAATGGGGCTGGAAGAGCCGGGTCGATCATGCCGCCGGCATCACCGGGGAGCTTATTGGTGTCGGTGGGGCACAATTCCGCGAAGGCAAGGGTGTCGATCCGAGCCCCTACGCCGACGTCAAAACGGATGACGGGGTTACGCATAGACTCTGGGGTGTGAGCCTGCCGAAGGCACTGCGGGAAAGTGGGGTCGGCGTCGGGGACACGGTCACTCTGCGCAAGGACGGGGTTGAGAAAGTCAAGGTTCAGGTTCCTTTCATCGACGAGGAAACCGGGCGGAAACGTCTCGAGGAAAGGGAAGTGGATCGCAATGTCTGGACAGCCCGACAGGTCGAAGCCGTTGCGGCCAGGCAGCAGCGCATCGAGCGGGAACGCCATCGGCCGGAACTGTTCAATCAGCTCGTCGAACGGTTATCGCGCTCCGGCGCCAAGACCACCACGCTCGATTTCGAAGATAAGGCCGGCTACCAGGCTTTTGCTAGTGATTTCGCGCGGCGTCGCGGGATTAGTCATCTCGCGGAGATCGCCGCCGGGATAGAAGACTACGTTGTCCGGCAGCTGGCCCGACTTGCCGGAATGAGGAAGGAACTGGCGGTGTTGTGGGAAAGGGCAAACGTTGCTCTAAGCTTTGTGATCGAGCGCGAGCGGCACATCGCTTATGATGACCGAGTCCAGGCCCCATCCCGAGAGGAGACCCGGGCCGAGGACATGCGGGATCTGCTGGCACCTGTTAAGACTTTCTCAAGGAGAGTGGGTGAGGGTGCGGATCGGGGGGCACTGGCG
>NZ_JABEPH010000318.1:0-7249 GCF_013004495.1 Rhizobium sp. SEMIA 4085 | reverse complement strand
GGCCTGGAAGCAGCCACCTTTGGAGGCCTGCAATATTTCTTCGCGCTTGCCGAGCGCGCTTCTGTTGTCGGCGTCTACAAGGACACGGGCGCCGACCCGGAACTGTCGCAGATTTTGCCATCGGGCGTATCGCCGGAAGGCGCTGTCGCCATCCCCTCGCGCAACCTCTTTGCGACCGCCAACGAAGTCGATCTCGGCGAGGACGGCGGCCCGCGCTCGCATGTGATGATCTACGAGCTTGCCGAAGGAGAGAAGGCCTATCCGCAGATCGTCGAGGCCGAGAAGGATGGCAACCCGGTCGGCTTTGCCGCCCTTTCGGGCCTTGCTGCCGTTCCGGAAAAGCCTGGCAAGCTCTTTGCGGTCAGCGACAGCGTGCTCGGCATGCAGCCGACGATCTACACAATCGACGCGACGCAGAAGCCCGCCGTCATCACCGAGACGCTGATGATCAAGCGTGACGGTGCTGCCGCCCAGAAGCTCGACATCGAGGGCATCGCCGTCGATGAGAAGGGCTGGTTCTGGCTCGCTTCCGAAGGCAACAGCGAAAAGCTGCTGCCGCACGCGCTCTACCACGTCAATCCGAAGGGCGAGATCAAGGCCGAGGTCGCCCTGCCGAAGGAGCTGACCGCCAACGAAATCCGCTACGGTTTCGAAGGCGTGACGATCATCGGCTCCGGAGATGATGCAACGCTGTGGATGGCAATTCAGCGCGAATGGAAGGACGACGAGAAGGGCTTCGTCAAGCTCGTCTCTTACAATCTGAAGAGCAAGGAATGGGGCGCCGTGCGCTACCCGCTCGACAAGTCCGAAAACGGCTGGGTCGGTCTTTCGGAAATCTCTGCCCATGGCGACAGCGTCTATATCATCGAGCGCGACAACCTCGTGGGCGATGCAGCGAAGTTGAAGAAGCTCTATAAGGTGGCGATCGCCGATCTCAAGCCCGCCAAGCTCGGCGGCGAGCTACCGGCCGTCGAGAAGACCGAAGCCTACGACTTCGTCAACGAGCTGAAGACGGCCACCAACGGCTACGTGCTCGACAAGATCGAAGGCTTCACCTTCGACGCCGGCGGCAAGGCCTATGCCGTCACCGACAACGACGGGGTCAGCGACTCCTCAGGTGAAACCCTGTTCTTCCCGGTCAATCTGGTCGGCACGAACTGAGGTCCCAGAACTGAAAGGAAATGGCCGGGTCAAACCCGGCGGGTTAAACTAGGCCATTTTTGGTTCTGAAAGGATAGGCTTACCAGCGCTGATGCACATGCGGTGCAATCAGCCGCTCGTAGATCTCGCGGGTCGCGTCCATCACGTCGTGGCAGAGCGGCGCGAGATCGGCGGCCGCTGCGTTGGCCCTTGCCTGTTCGGCGTTGCGCGCACCGGGGATGACCACGGTTACGGCATCGTTCATAAGGATCCAGCGTAGCGCAAAGGCTGCCATGGAGGCGCCCTGCGGCACCAGCTTGCGCACCTCCTCGACCGCTTGCAGGCCGACCTCGAAGGGAACGCCCGCGAAGGTCTCGCCGACATCGAAGGCCTCGCCGTGGCGGTTGAAATTGCGGGGGGCGGCGCTTGCGAACTTGGTGTCACGGGTGATCTTGCCGGAGAGTAGGCCACTTGCGAGCGGCACGCGTGCAATCACGGCGACGTTCTTGCGGCGGGCTTCCTGGAAGAACAGGCGATCGGGGCGCTGACGGAAGATGTTGTAGATGATCTGGATGCTTTCGACGCCCGGAAACTCGATCGCTTTCAAGCCTTCCTCAACCGTCGAAACGCTGACGCCATAGCCCTTGATCTTGCCGGCCTTCTGGAGCTGGTTGAGACCGTCGAAGACTTCCGAACGGTAAAGCACCTCCGTCGGCGGGCAGTGGAGTTGGACGAGGTCAAGGCTGTCGACCTGCAGGTTCTTCAGGCTGCGGTCGATAAAGCCTTCGAGATTGGCCTTGGTATAACCGCCGGCGACATGCGGGTTCAGCCTTCGGCCGGCCTTGGTGGCGACCATCGGGGGCGTGCCGCCACGGCTCTTCAGCACGTCGGCGACGATTTTTTCCGATCGGCCGTCGCCGTAAACGTCCGCTGTGTCGATGAAGGTGATGCCGGCGTCGAGCGCCGCATTGAGGGCCGCCCGGCCGTCAGCCTCGCTGACATCGCCCCAGGAACCGCCGATCTGCCATGCGCCGAACCCGACATTGGTGACTGAAAACGGCATGCGGCCGAAAGAATGCTGTTTCATGGGAATCCTCCATTCGTGATGAAAAGCTCGCACGGCGACTATCAGCCAGGCCCCGGGCGGACAAGCGCCTGCGGGGGAAATAGGGCGCAGACGTTGCTTGTTCGAGAACGGTGCCGAGTGGTCTCATATCTTTCCACTCCACTTCAAATGGGTCGATCGATGACCTACTTTCTGTGAGGGACGCGCCGGATCAAACAAGGAAGAGGCAATAGCATGGAAATCAAGACAGCCGGTTCCCGGCCATCGGCGAAGGCTTCGGCGGACTATTTCGCCGGCACCGTGCGGCTTGATCCGTTGATCGAAGCGCCCGATCCGGCCCGCGTGAGGGTCGTGCACGTGACATTCGAGCCGGGAGCGCGCACTGCGTGGCACACGCATCCTCTGGGCCAGACGCTGATCGTCACGTCCGGCAAGGGGCTTGTGCAGAGCTGGGGCGGCGAAATCCGCGAAATTAGGCCGGGCGACACCGTGTGGTTCGCGGCCGGCGAAAAGCACTGGCATGGCGCAGCCCCGGAAACGGCGATGACGCATATCGCTATCCAGGAATCACTGAATGGCAGCGTCGCCGACTGGATGGAGCAGGTCAGCGACGAGCAATATGCCGGAAAGGCCTGAAGGACGTTAGACGCGAGAAAATGCGTCGGAAGTCCTCTCAACGCTCAGCTCTTGTACGGCGGCTGGACTTTGCCGTGAAAACAATTTCCGGACTGTCATGGTTTTGTCTCCAAACCTGCTTGACACTCAAATGCGAACCCCTTAGTTAGCCGCTCATCGAAGCGGCCTATCCGTTTTGACAAGGATGCGAAAGCTCCGGATGACTTGAAATGAAGTGCGGGTGTAGCTCAGTCGGTTAGAGTGCCGGCCTGTCACGCCGGAGGTCGCGGGTTCGAGCCCCGTCACTCGCGCCATTTTAAGATGTGCCGCAAGGCGCATTCCGGCCTTTCCTTCAAGATGCGCGGGTGTAGCTCAGTCGGTTAGAGTGCCGGCCTGTCACGCCGGAGGTCGCGGGTTCGAGCCCCGTCACTCGCGCCATTCTTTTCTCCGAGCCATGCAGTTTTTGGTTGGCTGCCATGCAACCTCTCGCAACTTGTGCGTATTTGTCGCGACATCGTTGCATCTGCTTGATAATGTCGCATCCTCACAGGTGGAATTGGCTTTCTAAAAGTCTTGCGCCATGGCTCCGGCTGCGCTAACCACGGCTTGTTGCAACGCACGTTCGCTTGCCGGGCATTTGCCCGTTGCGCTGCCTGGCGCATCCGGCAAGCAGGGATGAACATGATGACTGAACTGCTCAGTTCCTATATTCCGATCGCTATCTTCATCGGCATTGCCCTCGTCATCGGCCTGGCGCTTCTGATTGCGCCGTTTGCCGTGGCCTTCAAGGCGCCGGATTCGGAAAAGCTTTCCGCATACGAATGCGGCTTCAACGCCTTCGACGATGCTCGCATGAAATTCGACATCCGCTTCTATCTCGTGTCGATCCTCTTCATCATCTTCGACCTCGAAGTCGCCTTCCTTTTCCCCTGGGCGGTTTCCTTTGGCGCCATCGGCTGGTTCGGCTTCTGGTCCATGATGGTCTTCCTGCTCGTGCTCACCGTCGGCTTTATCTATGAATGGAAGAAGGGAGCCCTGGAATGGCAGTGACGCCCTCAAGCAATCGCACGCTCGTTGCGCCACAGCCGAACGGGATCATCGATCCCGCCACCGGCAAGCCGATCGGCAGCAACGATGCGTTCTTCGGCGAGATCAACAACGAACTGGCCGACAAGGGTTTTCTCGTCACCTCGACCGACGAGCTGATCAACTGGGCGCGTACCGGCTCGCTAATGTGGATGACCTTCGGTCTCGCCTGCTGCGCCGTCGAGATGATGCAGCTGTCGATGCCGCGTTACGACGTCGAGCGTTTCGGCTTTGCGCCGCGCGCTTCGCCGCGCCAGTCGGACGTGATGATTGTTGCTGGCACCCTCACCAACAAGATGGCGCCCGCGCTCCGTAAGGTCTATGACCAGATGCCTGAGCCGCGTTACGTGATCTCGATGGGCTCCTGCGCCAATGGCGGCGGCTACTATCACTATTCTTATTCGGTGGTGCGCGGCTGCGACCGCGTCGTGCCGATCGACATCTACGTGCCGGGCTGTCCCCCCACAGCGGAGGCGCTGCTTTACGGCGTGCTTCTGCTGCAGAAGAAGATCCGGCGCACCGGCACGATCGAGCGGTAAGGGTTAAGGACAAGACATATGAGCGAAGCCCTCACTGAGCTTTCGTCCCATCTCTCGGAGGCGCGTGGCAGCCTAATTGCCGCGACGCAACTGAAATTCGGCGAGCTGACACTGACAACGACGGGCGAAAACCTGATCGCGCTTCTGGCGTTCCTGCGCGATGACGCCAAGTGCGGTTTCATCAACCTGACGGACATCTGCGGCGTCGATTGGCCGCAGCGCGAAAAGCGTTTCGACGTTGTGTATCATCTTTTGTCGCCGAAGCAGAACTTGCGCATCCGCGTGAAGGTCGCGACCGACGAGGATACGCCGGTTCCCTCGGCCTGCGCGGTCTATCCCGGCGCCGACTGGTTCGAGCGCGAGACCTGGGACATGTACGGCGTTCTCTTCACTGGCCACCCGGATCTCCGCCGCATCCTGACCGACTACGGTTTCGAAGGACATCCCCTTCGCAAGGACTTTCCGACGACCGGCTTCGTCGAAGTCCGTTACGACGATGCGGCAAAGCGGGTCGTTTACGAACCGGTGGAACTGAAGCAGGAATTCCGCAACTTCGACTTCATGTCGCCTTGGGAGGGCACCGAATACGTGCTGCCGGGCGATGAGAAGGCGAAGCAGTAGAAGCGAATAGTGAACAGCGACGAGTCGGGAAGGGGTTGCAGACGATAAACTCCGACAGGGATCTCAAGGTCTGGCAGTTGGCGATCGATCGCGCGGTGGACTGCTATCGGATGACCGAGGATCTTCCCAAGTTGGAGATTTGACGGTCTGACGACCCAGGTACGCAGGCAGCAAATTCGATTGCTGCCAATATTGCTGAAGGGCACGGACGTGAAGTCACTGGAAGCTTTATTCGATATCTGCGCATGTCCCAGGTTCGTTGAAGGAATTGGAAACAGGTATTCATTTCTCACCGCGTCGGTTGATCGGCGAGATTGCGTTCAGGCAGATGACCGAAAAGTGCGACGAGATCAGACGGATGATCAGGGCGCTGGTACGGAGTCTCCAGGAGAAACAATGAAACGGAACGAAACCATTCGCTATTCGCCATTCGCCATCCGCCTAACCAGCGGCGCGTTTGGCTTGGAGTTTGCACCATGACCGAACATAACGTCCGCAACTTCAACATCAATTTCGGGCCACAGCATCCGGCGGCGCACGGCGTTCTTCGTCTTGTCCTGGAGCTCGACGGCGAAATTGTGGAGCGCGTCGATCCGCATATCGGCCTGTTGCATCGCGGCACCGAGAAGCTGATCGAAACCAAAACCTATCTGCAGGCCGTTCCTTATTTCGACCGCCTCGATTATGTGGCACCGATGAACCAGGAACATGCCTATGCGCTGGCCGTCGAGAAGCTGCTCGGCATCGAAATCCCGATTCGCGGTCAGCTGATCCGCGTTCTTTATTCGGAAATCGGCCGTATCCTGTCGCATCTCCTCAACGTCACGACCCAGGCCATGGACGTCGGCGCGCTGACGCCGCCGCTCTGGGGCTTCGAAGAGCGCGAAAAGCTGATGGTGTTTTATGAGCGCGCTTCCGGCTCGCGCATGCATGCGGCTTATTTCCGTCCAGGCGGCGTCCATCCGGATCTGCCGGAAAAGCCCGTTCAGGATATCGGCGACTGGTGCGATCCGTTTCTGAAGGCGTTGGACGATATCGACGATCTTCTGACCGGCAACCGCATCTTCAAGCAACGTAACGTCGATATCGGCGTGGTATCGCTGGAAGACTGCTGGGCTTGGGGCTTCTCGGGCGTCATGGTCCGCGGTTCGGGAGCTGCCTGGGACCTGCGCCGTGCGCAGCCTTACGAGTGCTATTCCGATCTCGAGTTCGATATCCCGATCGGCAAGAACGGCGACTGCTATGACCGTTACCTGATCCGCATGATTGAAATGCGTGAATCGGTCCGCATCATGAAGCAGTGCGTGAACCGCCTGCTCGGCGATGCCAGCACTGGACCATTCTCGTCGGTCGACGGCAAGGTGGTGCCGCCGAAGCGCGGCGAGATGAAGCGCTCGATGGAAGCTCTGATCCATCACTTCAAGCTCTATACCGAAGGCTACCACGTTCCGGCCGGCGAAGTTTACGCCGCCGTCGAAGCGCCGAAGGGCGAGTTCGGCGTCTACCTCGTCTCCGACGGCTCCAACAAGCCGTATCGCTGCAAGATCAAAGCTCCGGGCTATGCTCATCTTCAGGCGATGGATTTCATGTGCCGCGGCCACCAATTGGCTGACGTCGCTGCCATTCTCGGCTCGCTCGACATCGTGTTCGGCGAGGTGGATCGCTGATGCAGCTTGCCGCGCTTTCAGCAGCCGTTTTACTCATGGCATCCGGAGCGTTCGCTCAGGAAAATCAGGGATTCGGCCAGAAGCTGGGCGCGCAGGATGTAGCGCCTCCGGGCGACCAGGCCTCCATGGGCGAGCTATTGTCCAGGGGCTATGAAATCAAGGCTGCCGTTCCGAACGGCAACAAGTTCGTTGTGTTTATGCAGAAAGACCAGTCGGCCTATGCTTGCGAGATGCAGTCTCTGACAGCCTCGCGGTGTGGGACCCTAAACTGACAAGGCGTGAGGAAGAATGTCCGTTCGTCGACTAGCCGAAGATCAATTCCAGCCTGCCGCATTCGCCTTCAATGACGAAAACGCGGTTTGGGCGGATAAAACGATCAAGAAATATCCCGCAGGCCGTCAGCAGTCGGCGGTCATCCCGCTGTTGATGCGGGCGCAGGAGCAGGACGGCTGGGTCACACGCGCGGCGATCGAGAAAGTCGCCGACATGCTGGACATGTCCTATCTCCGTGTCCT
>NZ_JABEPH010000317.1:0-7250 GCF_013004495.1 Rhizobium sp. SEMIA 4085 | reverse complement strand
AAGACCCAGCTACAAGACCTATCTGACGAAATATCAGGAAACGGCCCAGAACCAGTCGTTCCCGATATCAGAAGCGCGCGTCATCTCGCCTGCCTCGCCGCCGACCGAGGCATCCAGCCCCAAGCGTACCCTCACGCTTGGTGGCTCGCTGATACTCGGCGCGATCTTCGGTATCGGACTTGGCCTGTGGCGCGAGATAAGGGAAGGCACGTTCCGCCTCGGTGAGGAGTTTACGACGCTCGGCTTGAAGTTCCTGGGTTACCTGCCGCCGATCCCTGGGGCTACGCGTCCGTCTCCCGATGACGAAGGGAAGCTGATCGCCAATCCCGATGTCGAAACCATGCGGTTTGCGGTCAAATCGGGCGGTACCAAATTTGCCGAGACCTTACGGCATGCAAAGATCATGACCGACACGATGCTTGGCAGCCAGAACTGCAAGGTCATCGGCGTCGTCTCGGTATTACCAGGCGAAGGCAAGACGACGATCGCGGCAAATTTTGCGACGCTCGTGGCATCCAGCCCAGCCAAGGTGCTGATGATCGATGCTAATCTTCGACGCGGATCGCTAACGCAGGGTCTTGGCATCCGCTTTGAAACCGGCTGGACAGAGGCGCTGAATGGACCAACGACATGGCAAGAAACTCTGTTTGTCGATCCGCAGACCGGTGTAAGCCTTCTCGCGACACCGCGCCAGGTAAAGGTCTTCAACACGAGCGAGCTGATCTCAGGTCCTTCCATGGCGACTCTGTTACAAGAGGCCCGCTCCATGTTCGACTATATAATCGTCGATCTTCCGCCAATCGGGCCGGTCTTTGATGCCAAGGCTTTTGAGCCGTTCGCCGACGGTTTCCTGCTCGTGTCGGAATGGGGAGCCACGCCGCGGGCCCTTTTGAAGTCAACGCTTGAGCAAGAACCTGCGATCGCAGCCAAATTGCTGGGCGTTATGCTCAACAAGGCCGATCAGGAGAAACTTTCTACCTATGGCGGACTTGG
The DNA here is from genome assembly GCF_013004495.1 of Rhizobium sp. SEMIA 4085. Taxonomy (NCBI): domain Bacteria; kingdom Pseudomonadati; phylum Pseudomonadota; class Alphaproteobacteria; order Hyphomicrobiales; family Rhizobiaceae; genus Rhizobium; species Rhizobium sp. SEMIA 4085. The sequence continues at coordinate 6,257 of NZ_JABEPH010000317.1, read as the reverse complement.
CAGTTCCGAAAAACTCTATTCCCGGTATGCGAGCTACTACCTCGAGCATGGCGAGCCGATCATGAAGGCGCGAGGCCGCAGACGGCGAAAGGCGCGCGTGCAGCTATCGAAGGAGCTCTAACGAGACGCGCAAGAAACACTGATCCGATGCAACGTTGGTGTGAAGCAACTCCTGGTTTGCGCCATGCCCATCTTAATGACAGTCACCAGTTCCGGAGCGTTTGAAATGAAGATCTTAATCACAGGAAATATGGGCTATGTCGGGCCTGCTGTCGTCTCTCACCTGCGCCGTGAGATGCCTGACTGCTTGCTTGTTGGCGTCGACACTGGCCTTTTCGCGCATTGCCTCACCCAAGCAAACCTGCCCGAGCGTTTGCTTAACAGTCAGGTCTTTGCCGATGTCCGCGACCTGCCCGCCGAGCTATTCAAGGGCGTCGATGCGGTCGTGCATCTGGCAGCCGTTTCCAACGACCCGATGGGCGGCCGCTTTGAGGCGGTGACCGCCGAGATCAACCACCGCGCTACACTGAGAACAGCCGAACTCGCCGCCAGGATGGGCGTAAGAAATTTTGTTTTCGCCTCCAGCTGCTCCATGTACGGATTTGCCGAGGGCGGCGCGCGCACCGAAACAGATGAGCTTAACCCTCTGACCGCCTATTCGCGTTCGAAGGTTGCGGCCGAGACCGGGCTTGGCGAGATCGCCCGCAACAGTCAAATGACGGTCAGCGCGTTGCGCTTCGCGACTGCCTGCGGCTTTTCCGGCCGCACGCGGCTCGATCTCGTCCTTAACGATTTTGTGGCCTCGGCGCTGAGGACCGGACGGGTTTCCGTCCTCTCTGATGGCACGCCCTGGCGGCCGCTCATTCATGTCAACGACATGGCAAGGGCAATCGAATGGGCGCTGCTCAGGCAGGATGGCGGAAATTTTCTGGCCGTCAATGTCGGTTCCGAGGACTGGAATTATCAGGTGCGCGAGCTCGCCGAGGCCGTCGCCGCCTCGGTTCCGGGGACGGTGGTCGAAATCAACAAGGACGCGCCACCAGACCGGCGTTCCTATCGGGTTAACTTCGATCTCTACCGGCGCCTGGCACCGGCCCATCAGCCACAAGTAACGCTTGCAGGCGCTATTGCCGACCTGAAAACCGGCCTTGATGCGGCAGGTTTGAAGGATCCCACTTACCGCTCAGCGCAACTCGTCCGGTTGAACGTGCTCACACAGGCGATCGACGGCGGCAGCCTTGGCACCGATCTGCGCTACACGGCCAATCCGTCCGACCGTAGTTACATTTCTGGTTTCAAGGACCCCGCACATCGGACACGCCAAGCCATGCCTGGCTGAACCGGATTATGTGACACAGTGACTTTAAAGCCGCGTACGGCGGGCAACGCTTCAAATGAAGAGGACGCAATGAAAGTTGTCATTTTTGCAGGAGGCTACGGGAGCCGTCTTTCGGAAGAGACTACACTTCGGCCAAAGCCTATGGTCGAGATCGGCGGGCGACCGATCATCTGGCATATTATGAAGATCTATTCGCACTACGGCTTCAACGATTTCGTTGTGCTTGCAGGTTATAAAGCGGATTACATCAAGGACTACTTCATCAACTATGCGATGATAAACAGCGACTTCACGGTCGACCTAGCGACAGGCGAGTTCAAGTGGCTCCGCCGTGCGTTGGAGCCGTGGAAGATCACCGTGCTCGATACCGGGCTGAACACGATGACTGGCGGACGATTGAGGCGCGCCCGCGACGTCATTGGCGACAGACGGTTCCTTCTGACCTATGGCGACGGTGTCTCCGATACCGATATCGCCGCGACCATTGAGCTACATGAGAGGGACGGAAACTGGATCACGCTGACCGCCGTCAGCCAGCCGGGCCGCTATGGCGCGCTTGGCCTGTCGGACGACGGAACGCGTGTCCATGCCTTCCGCGAAAAACGCATTGGCGATGGCGGTCTGATCAACGGTGGCTTCTTTGTCTGCGAGCCTGAAGTCTTCGACCTCATCGAAGGTGATGACACCGTCTGGGAAGAGGGGCCGATGGAAAAAGCGCTTCACATGGGCAAGGTTGGCTCGCACTGGCACCAGGGCTTCTGGCAAAGCATGGATTCGCTGCGAGACAAGATGGTGCTCGAAAAGGCCTGGGAGAGCGGCGATGCGCCGTGGAAGCTCTGGGACCCGACACCGGGGTGAGCCAAACCGCTGATTAGGGAGACGTCGCCTCCGCGGTTTGGCCCAGCTGACCGAAACGGAATAATACCGTTTGTTCACTGGAATATTGCCTGCGAACTGCGCGAAGTACAGAACCGATCTGTATCACAATGTTACACAAAGTATATTTCGATTATAGTTGATCTTTTTCTATTGCCTTTTTGAAAGCTTTAGTTACTAATTTCTTAACATACTGCTTTCGGGGAGCTTCATGATGAAGCATGATGTCGAATTAGCCGATGCCTCTATTCTCTCGCACTACACCCAGTGGCGGCCAATGAGGCCATTAGGCGGGTTGCGCAAGAGGGTGTTTGACGTCGTCGGCGCCCTCATTCTGCTCGTCCTGTTTTCTCCACTCTTCTTGCTGATCGCGATCGCCGTAAAGCTTGATGACCGCGGCCCCGTTCTTTTCGGCCATCAGCGCGTTGGCCACAACGGGAAGTCATTCCGTTGCCTGAAATTCCGAACCATGGTTACCGAGAGCGATGCGCGGCTTGCTGCCTATCTCGCCGAAAATCCCGCCGCCCTTGCTGAATGGGCAACGACCCGCAAGCTGCGTCACGACATCAGAGTAACCGCCACCGGAAGGGTGCTGCGGAAACTCAGTCTCGACGAGTTGCCACAACTGCTCAATGTCTTGCGCGGCGATATGAGCCTTGTTGGCCCGCGTCCAATCATGGGCGAAGAAATGGCCCGTTATGGTGATCGCGGCAGTCACTACCTCCGCTCGCGTCCGGGTCTCACCGGCAAGTGGCAGGTGAGCGGGCGAAGCGACACCACCTATGAGGAGCGCGTTCAGCTCGACAGCCAGTATGTTGAGCACTGGTCCTTCGTCGGCGACGTCTGGATCATTTTGAAAACCGTGCCGGTTGTCCTGTTCGCGCGGGGTGCCCGCTAACAGGCCGACGCCTTTGCCAGGCAAAGATAGGGAAGAACCATGAGGTTAGTTCGTCAGCTCTCTCCTGCCGCGCGTAACGCCATCTACGCGCTACCGCGGCTGTGCCGTGCAACGCTTGGCGCAGTCGTCCTTCTTGTTCAACCGGCGTTGCTGTCGCCTGCGCACGCTGATCCCTATAAGCTTGGAATCATGGACAAGCTGTCCGTCCGCGTGGTCGAATGGCAGACTGCCGAGGGGCAGTTTCGCGAGTGGCCGGGTATTACAGGCGAATACATCGTCGGTCCGAACGGTGATCTGGCTCTGCCGTTTGCCGGTGAACTGAACGCTGTCGGCCGGTCGACCTCGGAGGTGGCGCGCGAGATCGCCCGCAACCTCCAGGAACGGTTCGGGCTTCCCAATCCGCCGGAAGCCTCGGTTGAGATTCTTGAATTCCGGCCGATCTTCGTAGCTGGCGAAGTCCACACGCCTGGCAAGTATCCCTACGATCCGGAGATGACGGTCTTGAAGGCGATTAGTCTTGCTGGCGGCATGCGTCGCGGGCTGAACGAAGGTCAGCGGTTCGAACGCGACTTCATCAACGCCAGGGGCAGTCACGAGGTACTTGTTGCCGAGCGCGCCCGTCTGATGGCGAAGAAAGCCCGACTTGCCTCCGAGGAGGCAGGCGAGGAGAAGATTGCTGTCCCCCAAGACCTTGCCGCCATCCCCCAAGCGCGAACGCTGATAGAGGATGAAACGGCAATCATGGAAACGAACCGCAATGCCTTCGACCTCCGCCTCAAGGGGCTTGATGAGCTGCAAACCCTCTACGGCAACGAAATCACCTCACTCAGCAAGAAAGTCGACAACCAGACCCGGCAAGTGGACCTTTACAAGAGGGAGCTCCAAAAGACCGCCAAGCTCGTCGATCAGGGTCTGGCAGTCAGCTCCCGGGCGCTGGGGCTCGAGACGACGCTTGCCGATACCCAGAGCAACCTGCTTGACCTCGACGCTGCCACGCTGCGCGCCAAGCAGGAGATGAACAAGGCTGCGCTCGACACGATCGACTTGAAGAACGAGCGCAAATCGAAGATTGCGCTCGATATGCAGGAAACCAAGTCGCAGCTGGACGAAAATGCGCTGCAGCTTCAAATGTACCGGCAATTGATGGCTGAGGCGCTGGTGAATGCGCCAACGGCCTCGCAACTGACCGGAAGCGACGCCGCCAGGCTCATCAGCTATTCGATCGTGCGAACGGTCGCAAGCAAGATCCAGGAGATTCCTGCGACCGAAACGACGCCCGTGCAGCCGGGAGACTTGGTCAAGGTCAGTGTCACCAATGAAAAATCATAGGACCAGGGGTTCGGCAGACCGGCATGCGTATCAGTATCAACGCTTTCTTATCGCCTGAACACAACGCCCCCTTTGCGATCTCTGCTATGGTCGCGACGATGTTTTTCATCGCCTATGCGCAGCTGTTTGGCTCTGTCTTCATTTTGTTGTTCTACCTGGTGTGGCTGCCTCTTCTTGTCATGGACCCGCGCGCAGTCATCGGCGATCCACGGCCTCTCTATTGGATTTTTGCCTTTTCCATCTTTGCATGCCTGTCCTTTTTCTGGTCTGCGGTTCCGGGCCTCAGCCTGCGCGGCGGGCTGCAATATCTTTCAACGATTGTCTGTGCGCTCGTTGCCGCACGGGTCGTGCCGGTAAAGGCGATGGTTTTGGGTATGAGCCTCGGCGCATCGCTGGTGCTGCTCTACTCACTAATATTTGGGCACTTCGACTACGACCCTCTTGATGGCGTCTACAGCTTCATCGGCGCCTTCGCGTCGAAGAACCAACTCGGTATGTTTGCCGCGCTCGGCGTCTTTGCCTCCTTCTCGCTGGTCTTCATTCTGCGCGTGCAGATGATGTGGCGCATCCTAGCGCTGATGTCAGGCGCCTTCGGCGCCTTTTCGCTGTACGCGGCCCAGTCGGCGACCTCCACGATCACGATCGCAGCAACGATTGCCGTAACGGTCGCTGCGGTCTTTCTGAAGCGTTTCTCACCGCGGCACCGGACGGTCCTCTTCCTGTCGATCGTTCCTGCAGCAGCCATCGGACTACTGATCGCATTGAGCACCGGACTCTTCGGCGCAATCCTCGGCGTCTTCGGCAAGGATGCGACTTTGACAGGGCGGACGTATCTTTGGCAGCGCGGACTCGAAATCGCCCACGAACAACCTATCTTCGGCCTCGGTTTTCAGGGTTTCTGGGTCCAGGGCTTTTCTCGACCGGAGGTCTTGTGGCAGCAGTTCTATATTGCATCGCGTGCAGGCTTTCACTTTCATAATACCTACATCGAGGCCGCGGTCGAACTTGGCTATATCGGACTGATCCTGCTCAGCGCCGTTATTCTTGGCCTCCTCGTTGGATACCTTAGATGCCTCCTGTCGTCGGGCGCACGAAACGAGGATGTGGCCCTCTTCGGTCTCGTCACACTGTTCATCGGTCGCTCCTTTTTCGAAGTTGATTTCCTGAACCAATACACGATCGGATCCTTCCTCATCTACTACTGCGCCGGGGCACTCACGAAACCGGTCGCAGGAACGGTAGGCAGGGCCTCGGTGCGGCTCTATCCTCAATTCGCTGGCAGTGAAGGTTTTCATGTGCCTCGCCGTGGCGGTCACGGGTGACCGCTTGCAAATCAAGCGAACCGACAGATGGAAAGTATTGTCACAGTCGATTTCATACCGTCGATCTGTTCTCGTGCTCAGCGGTCGCGTGATTGCCCATTCCAACGACGGCGAGCTCCGTTCTCAGTCGGATTTGCCGCCGTCGTCGTCATCGCCACAGTTGCGAACAGGCCGCTGTCTATTCGCGACTGCATCTGTTGGCGACGTTCTTCATTTGCTCGCTGCTCTTGCCGGCAACCTCAAACGGTCGCTGCACAGAATGCAGCTAAGCTCTTCGATAGTCGGCTATACAGAGGAACGACAATATCTCAATATAAATTGGATTCTACGCGAAGACATTATTGACAGGCATCACCTGAACTATAACATACATTTAGTTCTTCTTGGGATTTCTTTCGCGTTGTGGAATGTACAATGTCTTTACCGCTTGTCGCTGTTGTGACCCCGACGTATAATGGCGGACGGTTCTTGGCTGAAACGATGGAATCCGTCC
>NZ_JABEPH010000316.1:0-7312 GCF_013004495.1 Rhizobium sp. SEMIA 4085 | reverse complement strand
CCTGCGGGGCACCGTGGTTGTTTCCATGCGGCCGATCCAAGCGTCGCGCGTGGCGGACGCCGTGACCATCTCGGGACGCTTCCCGGCAGTGCATGGCGCACCTATACATGTCGGCACGCCGGAAGCGATCGGCATTAAGGATCTCGCCGCGCCGGAATTCGGCGATCCGGTGCGAATCGAGCCGGGCGAGGTTCCGGTCTTCTGGGCCTGCGGCGTCACCCCGCAGGCGGCCGTGATGGCCTCCCGTGTCCCCTTTGCGATCACCCATGCGCCGGGACACATGTTCATCACCGACATCCCCGATTCCGCCTATCACGTTTGAGGTTCCGATGCGTTTCCTGCCTGTCAGCCTGACAACCATGCTTGTCGAACTCGCCGATCTCGACGAGACGCTGGCGCTGTTTGCCTCGCTCAAAGCTGATCCGCTGGAAGGTATCGAGGACATGGTGCCTGCGGCCCGCACGCTGATGATCCGCTTGCGGCCGGAAAAGCTGACGCTGGAAAAGCTGGCCGGCGAGATCGCGACACGCGATCTGTCGATGCGCGCGGCACCCTCCGACAAGCTCGTCGCAATCCCCGTTTGCTACGATGGCGAGGGCTTGGCAGATGTCGCAGGCCTTACGGGCTTGTCTATCGAGGACGTCATCCGTCGCCATACCCACAGCGAATTCACCGTCGCTTTTTGCGGCTTTGCGCCCGGCTTCGGCTATCTCACCGGCGGCGATCCGGCACTGCAGGTGCCCCGCCGCCCGAGCCCGCGCACAAGGATCCCGGCCGGCTCGGTCGCTTTGGCCGGCGCCTTCAGCGGTGTCTATCCGCAGGCGAGCCCCGGCGGCTGGCAAATCATCGGCACGACGCCACAAAAGATGTGGGATCTATCGCGCGATCCGCCAGCACTTCTTCAGCCCGGCTACCGCGTGCACTTCTTCGATCTCAAAAAGAAGGCAGTATCAACTACCAAGACGACGACCAAGACCCTGGTTGCCCACCCACCAGTAGTCGCGTCGGATAGCCTTGAGCTCAAGGTTCGTGCCGCCCCCATCCCGGCACTTTTCCAGGACTTCGGCCGCTTCGGCAAGACCGGCCAGGGGGTCTCATCCTCCGGCGCGCTTGACCAGGGTGCACTCAAGGCGGCCAATCGGGTGGTCGGCAATCCGGCCGGCATGCCCTGCCTCGAAATCACACTTGGCGGTTTTTCCTTCGAGGTTTCTGGCCGCACCGTCATGGCGCTTAGCGGCGCGCTCTGCCCGATCAGCATCCGTGATGCAGCTGACCGCACGATTAGCGCCGAGACCTATCAGCCAATCTCGCTTGAACCGGGCGATGTGGTGACGCTCGGCCACGCACCGAAAGGCATGCGCAGCTATCTCGCCGTCCGCGGCGGATTTGTCGTTAGGCCGATACTCGGCAGCGCTTCCACCGATACGTTGGCGATTGTCGGTCCCGACCCTGTCGCGGCAGGCGCAGTGCTGGCCATCAACAGTGATAGCTCGGCCCTAACCAGCGTTTCGCTTCATGAAGCGCCAGCCTTCGACCATCCGGCAGCGGACGAAACCATCACGCTCGACGTGATCATGGGGCCCCGCAGCGACTGGTTCACCGAGGCTGGTATCGCCGCCCTCTCCGGCCAACTCTGGCAGGTGACACCTCAGTCCAACCGCGTCGGCATCCGCCTTTCCGGCGATGTCCCGTTGGAGCGCAAGGACAAGGCGGAACTGCCGAGCGAAGGTACGGCGACCGGCGCAATCCAGGTACCGCATAGCGGCCAGCCGGTCCTCTTCCTCGCCGACCATCCGCTGACTGGCGGATATCCGGTCATCGGCACGGTCGCCGAATACCATCTCGATCTCGCCGGACAGATCCCGGTCGATGCCAAAATACGATTCCGGCCCGTGACGACTTTCGCCGATATTCAGCCCGCCAAGGCTCGAGATCGGTAACGGCCAAAATCAAGTGAGGAGGAGACGTCCATGAAGAAAGTCCTGATCGCCAATCGCGGCGAGATCGCCGTGCGCATCATCCGGGCTTGTCGCGATTACAGCCTGCAATCTGTCGCCGTCTATGCCGATCCAGACATGGACGCGCTCTTCGTCAAGCTGGCCGACGAGGCCCATGGGCTTGTCGGCGCCCGTCCGGACGAGACCTACCTCGACATCGACAAATTGATCAGCATAGCTAAGCGCTCCGGTGCAGATGCAGTGCATCCGGGCTATGGCTTTTTGTCCGAACGGACCGAATTCGCTCGTGCGGTGATCGATGCTGGCCTCACCTGGATCGGACCCGATCCGCATGTCATTGAAGCATTGGGCGACAAAGTCGAGGCGCGGCGGATCGCGACCAGCGTCGGCGCGCCCCTGGTTGCCGGTAGCGACGGCCCGGCCAAGTCGGCTGCCGAAGCCATCGCCTTTGCCGAAGAGCATGGGTTGCCCGTTGCCATTAAGGCTGCCCACGGCGGCGGCGGCCGTGGCCTGAAGGTCGCTTGGAGGATGGAGGAAGTAGCAGAGCTTTATGAATCTGCAGTCCGCGAGGCCAAGGTCGCTTTCGGCCGTGGCGAGTGTTTCCTCGAGCGGTTCCTCGACCGTCCGCGCCATGTAGAAGCGCAGGTGTTGGCCGACAAACACGGCAATGTGCTGGTGCTTGGCACGCGTGATTGCTCGCTGCAGCGACGCAATCAAAAGCTCGTCGAGGAGGCCCCTGCCCCCTTCCTCAGTGACACCCAACGCCAATCGATCCACGATGCTGCGAAGAAGATCTGCGCTGCCGTCGGCTATTCTGGCGCGGGTACGGTCGAATTCCTGCTCGGCGGCGACGGCACGATCTCCTTCCTTGAAGTGAACACCCGCCTGCAAGTCGAGCATCCCGTAACCGAGGAGACAACCGGCGTCGACCTCGTCATCGAACAGTTCCGTATCGCCGACGGCCTGCCCCTGCGCGTCACCGAGACGCCTGTCCCGCGTGGCCACTCGATCGAGTTCCGTATTAATGCCGAGGATCCGGGCCGAGGCTTCCTGCCAGCGCCGGGTAAAATCACCGTCTTCGACCCTCCTGCCGGGCCTGGCATCCGTGTTGACAGCGGCGTCGTCTCCGGCTCGACGGTGCCTGGAACCTTCGATTCACTCATCGCGAAACTGATCGTCACCGGCGCCACTCGTGAAGAGGCGCTAAGACGTGCCCGCCGCGCGCTCCGAGAATTCAACATCAACGGCATTGCGACGGTTTTGCCCTTCCATCGCGCCGCGATCGAGACGAAGGACTTTACGGGCGAAAGCGGCTTCAAGGTGCATACGCGCTGGATCGAGACCGATTTCGACAATCGTCTTGAAGCGGAAGCCCGACCAGAGCCGGTTGCCAATCCCCCGCTGATCCGCACCCATGTGGAAATCGACGGCAGGCGTCATGAGATCGGCATTCCGGTCGCGCTGCTGGCCGGTCTCGGCGGGCTTGCAGGCCAAAACACCGGGCTGGAAATTGCTGCCAGGGCGGAAGACACCGCGAGCGTGACTACGCCGATCTCAGGTACGCTGCAGGCCTTCAAGGTCCAGGATGGCGCAGAAGTGGCGGCGGGTGACCTGATCGCGGTGATAGAAGCGATGAAGATGGAAACCCTGGTGACGGCATCGCGGGCCGGCAAGATCCGGATCAGGGCCCAAGCCGGCGCCTATCTGCAAGCCGGTGCCGAGATCGCCCGCTTTGAGTCCCCACCGTCGGATAGATAGACCCGACGAACAGAGCCGATCGCGTCTGGCCCCGAAGGCAGAAGCAGCAAGGCTTAAGCGCATCCGGTATGTGACTAGCCACTCCTGCCACGCCGAGCCAGCTGCGACCGGAGTCCAAAGCGCGCCTGCGGCACGTTCGACAGGCGGCACCTTGTCTTGTGCGTGAGGGCTGCCATCTATCGGTGATCATTTGGAATCACGTACCGGTGTCATCGGACATTTAACAGAGAAGCATGGAAATCAGCGAAATCGTCGCCGCTTACATACGTGTCCTGGCGTTGGCTGTCTTAGTCGTTTATGGCTATGCTTGGGTCATTCGCACGATCAGCCAAAGATTGATGAGGGGCGTTGCGGCGGGCCTTTTGTTTGGTCTCGGCGGCATTTTTTCCATGAATGATCCGATCGTGATGAGGCCGGGGCTTATTTATGACGCCCGATCCATTCTTCTGGTTCTCTCCCCCCTCTACGCAGGACCGATTGGCACCATCATTGCGGCAGCCATGATGGGGGCGCACCGGTTGGTTCTTGGCGGCGTCGGCGCGACGGGCGGCGCAGTGAGCGTCATCCTTGTGGCGCTTAGTGGTTACGCGAGCACGCTCATACCCCGTCACCGCATCGGCATCGGCTGGGGGAGATCGCTGCTGCTCGGCCTTGCGACCGTCTCTTCCTTCATCGTCCTTGTCTTTTTACCTCCGGAGATCGCCAGGGACCTGTTTCTGAGCGCTGCGGCTCCCGTCATGCTTGCCAATATTCTCGGCGTCCTTCTCCTTGCCGATCTGCTTGAGCGCGAAAAGCAGCGAGTGCGCCTCGTGCGCGTGCTGGAAAATGAAGCGAGCGTCGACCCGTTGACGAAGCTGCCAAATCGGCGCGTCTTTCAGCGCGCGGCCGACCGCTGCGTCGAGGAGGCGAACAATCGCGGGCGGCCTTTCTCGATCGTTATGCTCGACGTCGACCACTTCAAAAAGATCAACGATACCTGGGGACACAATGTGGGCGACACCGTGCTCTCCCGGGTCGCCGACATCATTCGCCGGACTGTGCGCAAGACCGATGTCGCGGCTCGCTACGGGGGCGAAGAGATCATCATTCTGCTTCCAGAAACTGAAGAGGGCGACGCGTCAATCGTTGCCGAGAAGATCCGCCATGCAATCGAGTCAGAAGACTTGATCGTCGATGTTACCGCAGTCAAGGTTACCGTCAGCATCGGCGTCGCGGCTGTCGATTCCAGCGGCACTACTATTCGTGCAGCAATCGAGGCCGCAGACAGAGCGCTTTATCGCGCCAAGACGACTGGCCGCAACCGCGTCGAACTGGCAACGGCTGCGTGAAAACGATGGTTCTGCCGGGACGCCGACAGCAGCGCTGCCAGCAAAATCGGGATCAGCCCGACGTCTCTGGGCGCGTGGCCCGCTTAAGGTCGGCGAGCCCTCGGTTGGCATCCTTACTGCCAGTGGCGGCGGCCGCGTTGAATATCCGTGCCGCATCGCCATACATTTCGAGGTTCAGATAGCAATAGCCGCGCAACACCATGAGATCGATCGTCTCGCGTTTGATCTGCGCTCGCTGATCGAGATAGATCAGCGTCTCGCGATACCGCTTGGCGCCATAAGCGGCGAGCGCCCGGTCAGCGAGGATTGAAACCTGGAGTTCGGCGGCGCGCTCACGGCTCTGAGGTGCACGCGTTGCCGCAACGGCTGCATTGTTGGACAGCCCGACGCGCAGATAGGCGAGACTCTGTCCATAGGCGGCGTCTTCGCGCGTCTGCCGCGCAGACCCCTTCAAGGCTCTTTCGAAAGCGGCAACAGCTTCCATCGGACGATTGAGATCCATCAGGCACCAGCCGCGGCTGAGCGCGGCATCGGGGCTGAGGAAGCTCGCATCCGTCGTGGTCGAGCAGCCGCGCGGCCTGCGGGTGCCTTGCTGCACAGTGACTGTCTCCATTGCCGATCCTTTGGATCGCACAGCCAGGCCCGGAGGCTTGGTTGCGCCTCCTCCGTCAGCCGGTTGAGCTGGCACAACCGCACGTGCAAGGCTTCGTGGAAGCCGGGCGGGCGTTTGAAGCGGTGCCTCGACGGAGGGCGCCGATAGAGATGCGTCGTCAAGCGCGGCGATACGCTGCGAACGGCCGGCCCAAAGCCGCTGGACCTCCGCGACCCCCGTGCGATCGTTCAGTTGCTCACGGGTGATGGCAAGACCATAGGCGGAAGGTTCGTCGTCCGGTTTCCAGCGAAGCGCAGTTTCAAACCAGCGCGCTGCAGTTTGCGGCTGATTGAGCGAGCGTGCGTACCAGCCGAATTGCTGCGCGGCCGGGACGTATTTCTGCGCAATGACCTCTTTTGCCATGCGACCAAGTACGTCTTCGCTTATATTGGCAGGCGGCTGCAAAGCCATCAGATTGGCAGCGGCGGCAAGATAGGTATCGGTGGCATCCTTGGAATCGCTACGCCACCTGTACATGACATCCTCGGCCTCTTGAGGCGCCTTGCGGGCGACAAGCGCGAGCGCCAGCCCCTGCGAGGCGGATGCGGAATCCTCCTTGGCACGGGCTGCGCGAAACCACTTCTCCGCCTCCGGCGCATTCTCGCGTCGCAGCTGATACCAGCCAAGCAAGAGCGCATCGGAGGCGAGCCCTTGGGTTTGCGCGAGACGCGCAACACGCGATACATAGTCTGCCGCGACATCGAGCTTCGGATCGGCGTTGCCTTCAGCGACGAAGCGGCGAGCGAGCTCGTCACGGATGCCATCGAACTCGCGCGCGCCGCTCACGGCAGGCTGCTCGAGGGCAAGCAGCCGCTGCATGGCCTGATAGGGCAGCAACGCCGAAGCCTTCTGGACGCTCGCAAGGCGTTCCTGCGGATTCGTGCAGTACTTCAGGATGTAGCTGTAGGCATCTACGCTGCGCGCTTCTCTTCCTGTATGGACGAAGGCTTCGGCGTAGCGCCCCAAGACATCTATATCGCTGCAGGTCAGAAGGCTGGGGGTCGCAGCGCCCGTCTCGATGACTGTAGTGTACTGTTTGAGGTCGGACGCATTGACAAGCCGCGCCCGGGCTTCCGCAACATCCAGGCGATCGAGGAGATCAGCGGGCGGCTGCCAGCCGATATCAGCCGTGCGGCGGTCGGCGATGGCTTTGCGAAGCTCTGCATAACGCCCCTCCGCATAAAGCTGCCACATGGCTTCGAGTTGCTTATCGCCACTTTGCGGCACGGCCAGCGGATCGGCGGGTGGCACCCAGTTCGGATAAAGCGCCTGGAGACGGGAGATCTCGGCCTGCAGGCGAACCTTGTCGCCGCGGTTTGCAAAATACCGCAGCGCGCTTTCGTCGACCTTCGGCTGTGCCGCCGGTTGCGGCCCTGCCGGCTGTTGGGCCGGCCGTTCCTTCTCGGCAGGCTGCGGCTGAGCCTCTGGGGCAGGCGTCTGCGAAGGCTGAGGCGCCTGTGCCGTCAGCAACGGTGCCGCCTCCTGAAGACGGTCGGCGACCGCCTGGACGTCGATCGGCTGGCTGCTGGGCGTGTCCGCTTGCACCATGCGGTCGGTGTGCAGGTTCGAGCGTCCGATGCCGAATTTCTCCACCAGCGCGGCACGGTCCTTCACCC
>NZ_JABEPH010000315.1:0-7320 GCF_013004495.1 Rhizobium sp. SEMIA 4085 | reverse complement strand
TTTCGTCTCGCACGCGGTTCGTAGTGCTAATGGATTCTGGGCTGCGCGCGCCCGCTGGAGCTTTTGTGCATTTTTTTCGAAGGGAGGGGCCCACGCAGATTATCCCACTGGTCAGCTGGGCGGCGGCGTAGGTGATGTATAACACCCAGACGGAGGTGGCCCCCCCGCCGGTGGAACTCACTTCAATCCTCAAACGCAACTCCTGCGGCAAGGCACTCGACATTGCGCGCACTGCCCGCGATATGCTCGGCGGCAATGGCATCTCCGACGAGTTCGGCGTCGCCCGCCACCTCGTCAATCTTGAGGTCGTCAATACCTACGAGGGTACGCATGACATCCACGCCCTCATCCTCGGCCGCGCCATCACGGGAATTCAGGCCTTCGCGAACTAGCGTCCCGCCCGGCGGCGCCAGAGCGTATAGGCAACCGAAACAACAACACCTACCACGATGCCGCGCGCAACGTTGCCGTAGGTGACCGAGCCCTACCCCTAAGGTGATGCCGATCGCGATCGGAAATGCAAGATCCTTATCCATTCTAAGCTTCTCTCCGCATTTCGGAAATGGGCCATGGGGCGTGAATTGCAACCGTTTGGAGATTGTGCAACGCTGCCGTCGCCGATAGAGCGCCAATAGGGGAAGGGGTTTCTCGTATGCTTCTATTCCTTGCATTTTTGATCGGAATTATTGCCGGCCTAAGGGCCATGACTGCGCCCGCCGCCGTTGCCTGGGGCGCCGCACTTGGCGCCTTCAACGTTTCTCAGACGTCTCTCGCCTTTATGGGCTACCGATGGACGCCGTGGATTTTCACGGTGCTTGCCGCCGTCGAAATGATCACCGACCAATTGCCGACAACGCCAAGCCGCAAGGTGCCGATGCAGTTCGGCGCCCGTATCATCATGGGCGCATTGGCAGGGGCCACGATCGGCGCTTCGGGTGGTTTTCTGACAGCCGGGCTTATCGCGGGCATCCTCGGTGCCGTTGTCGGAACGCTCGGCGGTGCCTTTATCCGTGGCAAGCTTGCGAAGGCTTTCGGCAAGGATTTGCCGGCGGCACTTATCGAGGATGCCGTCGCCATCGGCGGCGCGCTGTTGATTGTGGTGGCCGTGCCATGAAAAGTTACGACGCGATCTTTATCGGGGCCGGTCAGTCCGGCCCCTTCCTCGCCGCCCGCATGTCCGAGAAGGGCATGAACGTAGCGCTGATCGAGCGAAAATATCTCGGCGGTACTTGCGTCAATGCCGGCTGCATGCCGACGAAGACGCTGGTCGCCAGTGCCCGGGCCGCCCATGTCGCGCGCCGCGGCGGCGACTACGGCGTGAAGATCACTGGCAACATCGAGATCGACATGATGATCGTGCGCCCGCGCGCCGAAACCGTTACCATGAACGCCCGCAACGGCCTGATCAGTTGGCTTGCCAACATGGAAACAATGGACGTGATCTACGGCCAGGCCAGATTTACCGGTCCGAAGACAGTCATCGTCAATGGCAAGATGCTGTCGGCGCCGCAAATCTTTCTGAATGTCGGTGCCCGCCCGGTCATTCCGGATTTTCCCGGTATCGAAGACATCGACTATCTCACAAGCACGTCGATCATCCACCTCGACACGCTGCCACGCCACCTCGCCGTTATCGGCGGCAGCTATATCGGTCTCGAATTCGCGCAGATGTACCGTCGCTTCGGCGCCGAAGTCACCATCATCGAACGCGGGCCGAGACTTGCCTCCCGCGAAGACGAGGATATCTCCGACGCAATCGCGCAGGTTCTCGGCGCGGAAGGTATTGCGGTTCACACTCAGGCAGATCGTATCGCATTCGTAAAGAATGGCGATGCGGTTGCCGTCAGCACCGGCGCCGGCAAGCCGGCGGTCGAGGCAAGCCATGTGCTGATTGCAACCGGCCGCAGGCCGAACACCGACGATCTCGGCCTCGATGCCGCCGGCGTTCTGACGGACAAGCGCGGCTACATCACGGTGGACGACAGGCTGATGACCAATGTCGAGGGCATCTTCGCGCTCGGCGACTGCAACGGCCGCGGAGCCTTTACGCATACGTCCTATAATGATTTCGAGATCGCCGCGGCTAACCTGATTGATGGTGGCGATCGCAAGGTGAGCAGCCGCATTCCCGCCTATGCACTTTATATCGATCCGCCGCTTGGCCGCGTCGGCATGACGGAAAAGGAAGCGCGCGCTTCCGGCAAAAAGATCATGGTCTCGTCCCGCCCGATGAGCCGCGTCGGTCGTGCCAACGAGCGAGGCGAGACCATGGGTTTCATGAAGATCGTCGCTGAGGCCGAAACAAAGCGAATCCTCGGTGCCGCAATCCTTGGCATCGAAGGCGACGAGGCAATCCACGGCATCATCGATGCCATGAATGCCGGAACGACCTACCCTGCCCTGCAATGGTCGGTGCCGATCCATCCGACCGTCTCGGAACTGATCCCGACGGTGCTGGGAGATTTGAAGGCGATTTGAAAATTACCTCTCTGCGCCGGAAAGACGTTGAGAGGTCCTTATTCCATCACGATCTGCAGCTTGACATCCGTCGGCCGCGCTTCGACGGCGCGATCGAAAGCCTTGATCGAGTCCTCGAACTGAAAAACCCCCGAAATCAGCGGTTTGAGGTCGACGCGGCCGGAGCTGAGGAGTGCGATCGAGCGCTCGTACTGGTGCGCGTAGCGGAAGACCGTTTCGATGCGGATTTCCTTGGTCGAAGCCGTAGAAACGTCGAAGCCGACAGGACTCACCGGCAGGCCGACGGCAACGATGACCCCTCCGGGGCGCGCCAGATCCATGATCGTTTCCCAGGCCTTTGGCGACCCGGAGCACTCGAAGATCACGTCTGCGCCCCAGCCGGCGGTCAGCCGGCTCACCTCTTCGGTGAGATTATTCTCGCGAACGTTGACCGGAATGACGCCCTGATACTGCGCGGCGATATCGAGCTTCGGCTGGGCGAGATCGGCAACAATCGCCCGGGCACAGCCCCCAGCAAGCGCGGCAATCGCCACCATCGTGCCGATCGGGCCGGCGCCGAGGACGACGGCCGTGTCGCCGGGTGCGATCTTTGCTTTGGCCGCGGCCTGCATGCCGACCGCAAATGGTTCAACCATCGCGCCTTCCGCAAAGCTAACATTGTCCGGCAGCTTGTAGGTATAGTTGGCGGGGTGAACCACTTCCGGTGTCAGAACGCCGTGAACCGGGGGCGTCGCCCAGAAGGTTACGGCAGGATCGACATTATACATGCCAAGCCGGCTTGCCTTGGAGTTCGGATCGGGGATGCCCGGTTCCATGCAGACGCGGTCGCCGGCTTTCAGATGCGCCACGCCTTCACCGACTGCGACTACTGTACCGGCCGCTTCGTGCCCAAGCACCATCGGCTCACTGACCACAAAGGGCCCAATCCTGCCGTGCGTGTAATAATGCACGTCCGAGCCGCACACGCCGACGGTATGGATCTTGATCTTCACCTGTCCCGGCCCGGTTTCCAGCGATAGATCGATATCGCGAAGGGCAAGCTCATGCTGACGCTCCAGTACCAGCGCGCGGACTTTGGCCATATGTCGGTTTCCTTCCCTGATGGTTCGTCCGATTCACCCGGACGTTTGACCGACTATACGACCCGCCAGGCCCGCAGTTCAACAGAATTGCGAGGCTTTTGCTCGCAATGTGATGAATTGCTCAGTCAGCCGCGGCCTCCGGCCACTGCGCAAGCTTGGTGCCGATGGCAAGCAGGCCGAGATAGAATCCCGAAGTAGCCGAGCCTGGCCACCAACGCGCCGACCTCCTCCATCCGGTGTCATCGCCCGAATAAAACTCAGTCAATGCGTCCTTCCGTAGTTTCTGCTGGCATCCAGCAGGTGCCGAGAATAGCCATGCTCGACGGCTCCTTTTCGCAGCCGTTCGATATCCACCTCTTCGACGATCTCGCCTGCCTCCATGATGGCGACGCGAGCGCACATGTGGGACACGACGGCCAGATCGTGGCTGACGAGCAGATAGGTCAGACCGCGCTCCTTGCGCAGATCTTCCAGCAGATTAAGAATTTCCGCTTGAACCGATACGTCGAGCGCCGACGTCGGTTCGTCGAGCAACAGCACGGCCGGATTAAGCACGAGGGCTCGGGCGATGGCCACGCGCTGACGCTGCCCTCCGGAGAGCTGGTGCGGGAAGCGGTAGGTGAGCGACGGATCGAGGCCAACCGCCAGCAGCAGGGCATCCACGTCCACCGAGTTGGTGGCAAGGCCCTGGTTGCGGAGCGGCTCCTTAAGCTGCGAGCGGATTGTCTTGCGGGGATGAAGTGAACCGTAAGGGTCCTGAAAAACCATCTGCACACGCCGGAAGAACTGCCGGTCGCGCTGCCGATCCAACGTGTCTCCATCCACCTTGATCCGGCCTTCGTAATTCGGGTTGAGCCCGGATATTGCCCGCAGGACCGTGGACTTTCCGCAGCCGGATTCACCAACCAGACCGAATGCCGTGCCCCTCTTGATGAGAAGGCTGACGTTCCTGACGACCGGCCTCTGACCGGAACCGAAACGAATCGTGAGATTGTTAATTTCGATCAATGCGGCGTCTCCAAAGTGATGTCATCGAACCAGGCCGGATCGCGCTTCAATACCGGCAGTCGGGCGGGCGGATTTTCGATCGACGGCAAGGATGCCAGCAGGCCTTGCGTATAGGGATGCCTTGCATTCTCTAGATCAGACGCCTTGAGAACTTCGACGACCCGCCCGGCATACATGATGAGTACGCGGTCGCAGAAGTTCCGGACGAGGTTCAGGTCGTGACTGATGAAGATCAGCCCGAGGTTGCGGCGGGCGACGAGTTCATCAAGCAGTGCCAGGATTTCGAGCCGCACCGTCACATCGAGGGCAGACGTCGGCTCGTCGGCAATCAGAACCTCTGGTTCTGCAATCAGCATCATCGCGATCATGACCCTCTGACCCATGCCGCCTGAAATTTCGTGTGGATAGAGCCGAGCCACCCTTTCGGCATCACGGATCTGGACCGCTTCAAGCATCTCGATCATTTTCCGGTCAGCCTGTTTTGCAGTCGACTTCGGATAGTGAAAGCGAAAGGTTTCGGCGATCTGCTCGCTGATCCGCATGACAGGGTTCAGAGAATATTTCGGATCCTGCAGGATCAGTCCAATACGCCGTCCCCTTATCATCATCATCATACGCTCGTCAGCCTTGAGCAGATCCACGTCGCGAAACGTCATCCGCTCGGCGCGGACGACTGCCGTTAGCGGCAGCAACTTCATGACGGCGCGCCCGACGGTCGACTTGCCCGACCCGGATTCGCCGACGATGCCTAGTTTTTCGTGTCCTAGCGAGAAGCTGACGCCGCGCACGGCGCGCACGGTTCCGCCGCCGAAGGCAATCTCGAGATTGCGGATGTCGATGAGGGAAGACGTCATTCCGAACCTCTCGGGTCAAGAACGTCGCGAAGGGCATCGTCGACAAGATTAAACGCAAGGCTGACCAGCGCGATGGCAATGCCGGGCGCTGCGATGACCCATGGACTGTCGAGCATGAATTCACGTCCGGTCGCGGCCATTGCTCCCCATTCCGGCCAAGGCGGCTGCGCGCCAAGACCGAGGAACCCGAGGCCTGCCGCCGTGATGATGATGCCGGCCATATTCAGGGTCACGCGAACGATCACCGAGGGAATGCACATCGGCAGGATGTGGCGGGTGATGATCGCCATTGGCGTCGCCCCTTGAAGACGCACGGCAGCGATGAAATCGGCCTTGCGCAGACTGAGCGTCTCGGCGCGCGCAAGCCGGGCGATTGGCGGCCATGCCGTCAACGAAATTGCGATGATCGCGTTGGTGATGCCGGGACCGAGTGCCGCTGCAAATCCCAACGCCAGCACCAGGCCTGGAAAGGAAAGGAAGATGTCGGTGATGCGCATCAGGACTTCATCGACGATACCACCGAAATAACCCGAACAGGTGCCGATCAGAAGACCCATCGGAGCGACGATGACGGAAACCAGCATGATGATGTAAAGCGTCGTACGCGCACCGTAGATTACCCTTGAAAAGACATCGCGGCCAAAATTGTCGGTGCCGAGCCAATGTTCTGCCGAAGGGGGTGCGAGCCGCCCTGCCATATCCTGGACGATCGGATCGTAACGCGTCAGCAATGGCGCAGCGAGCGCGACCAGGACCAGCAGGCCGATGATGGCGAGCCCCGCCAGACCGAGGGGATGAAGGCGGAACTTCAGCCAGCCCTGATGGAATTGCTGCGCTGAAGACTGAAACCGGCCCTGTGGCTCGGGCGCAAGCAGCCATCTGCGAAGGCTGCTTGCGTGATCTGCATGTTCGGCGGACAGTGTCATCGGCATCACCGTGTTCTCGGATCAAGAATGCGATAAAGGACATCCGAAAGGATGTTGATGGTTAAGAAGACGGCGCCGATCGTCAGCACAGCGCCCATCACGACGTTCATGTCGTTCATCTGAAGTCCGCGGGTGAGATACTGGCCGAGTCCGGGCCAGCCGAAAACGGTCTCGATGAGCACTGCCCCTTCAAGGAGGCCCCCGAAGGTGAGCGCCATGATGGTCAGAAGTTGCACGCGAATATTTCTGAAGGCATGACGCCAGACGACCTTCCGCAGCCCAAGCCCCTTCGCTCTCGCCGTTATAATGTATTCCTGGCCGAGCTGCTCCAGCATGAAGCTGCGTGACATGCGGCTGATATAGGCCACGGAATAGTAGCCAAGGATCGTGCCCGGGAGGATGATGTGTCCGAGCGCGCTTCGAAATACGTCCCACTGTCTCTCGATTGCCGAATCGATCAGGAGAAAGCCGGTCACCGGCGTGACGAGCCCCTCGTAAAATACGTCAACCCGGCCAGATGCGCCGACGAGCTTCAACTTCGCATAGAAGACGAAAAGCGCCATAAGCCCGGTCCAAAAGATCGGAATGGAGTGGCCGGCAAGCGCGATGATGCGTGCGATGTGATCAATGATCGTGCCACGCCTGACAGCAGCGGTGATACCGAGTGGGACGCCGACGAGAGCGCCGACAATCATGGCGATGACGGCAAGCTCAATGGTTGCGGGGAAGATGGTCAGCAGATCGGTGAGGATCGGCTGACCGGTCGTTGCGGATGTGCCGAGGTCGCCCGTTGCAACCTTCTGCACATAGTTTAGGAATTGCACCCAGATCGGGCGTCCCAGTCCCAGCTCGTTGTAGACGCGATCATAGACCGCCTAGCGGACCTCCGCTCCGGGGATGGCAAGAACAGGGTCGGCAGGCAGCAGACTTGCGATGGAAAAGGCGAGGAAGAGAAGGCCAAGGCGTGGGGGG
>NZ_JABEPH010000314.1:0-7340 GCF_013004495.1 Rhizobium sp. SEMIA 4085 | reverse complement strand
AGGCCCATCCGCCTCTGTCACTTTTTGCCGCAATGGACGAGGCGGCATGAGCACCGGCGGGACAGGGCGGGTCGCCGTCATCAGCGGCGGCACCACTGGCATCGGCCTTGCAACTGCCCGTCGGTTCCTGAGGGATGGCTATCGCGTCGGCGTTTTCGGGCACAGCGCCGAAAGCGTCGAGCAAGCCGGCGCCAGTCTTGCCGCGAGCATCGAAGCGGGTCGCGCGGTCGCCTCGCAGGTCGACCTTCGGAAGCCCGAAGCCATTCAGAGCTTCTTCAATGACATCCGCGCTCGCTTTGGTGCGCCGTCGGTCCTGGTCTGCTGCGCCGGGGTCTCACCGAAAGGCAACAATGGCCCGTCACTGGTCGGTACCATTCCGCGCGGGGAATGGGATGACGTGCTTTCCATCAATCTGACAGGTGCCATGCTGTGCTGCCAGTACGCTTTGCCCGATATGCAGAACAACCGCTTCGGGCGCATCATCTTCGTAGGATCGCTCGCTGGCCGGACGCGACCATTGATTGCCGGGCCTGCCTATGCGGTCTCGAAGGCAGCCCTTGCCGGATTGTCACGTTCGCTTGTAACCCAATACGGACGCTTCGGTATCACCGCCAATGTTGTTGCACCCGGCCGAATTCTGACCGGAATGACGGGTCCGGCTTCAAGCGATGTCAATCGTGAGGCCATTAGGCGAATTCCGGCCGGCCGCTTGGGGACAGCCGACGAGGTCTCGGCCGCCATCGTGTTTCTCGCATCCGACGAGGCAGGCTTCGTCAATGGCGCGATACTCGACGTCAATGGCGGCGAGTTTACGCCAAGCTGAGAGGAGGACTGAGATGGAAAATCGGGTGCTAATCTGCACAGAGGATCCGGAGCTTTATCTTCTCCTAAACCACATCCTTTCCGTAGAGGGGTTTCCGAGCCAGCTCGCCGACGGTGACGCCGATGTCGAATCTTGTCTGCAGAAAGGCGGACTGCTTGCCGTCATCTTCGATGGTGTTGCCTGGCACGGCGATATCGTCGCCCTTTGCAGCCTGTCAAAACAGGCTGGACTTGCCGTCGGCGCGTTGATCGCCGGCGACATGCGAACCATGCATCTGCAGATGATCAAGGCCGGGCTTGATGACGGCATCATGCGACCGCTTGACCCCGAACGCCTGCTTGCCTTTCTCCGGCACGCGCGTCGTGCGTCCGGTGATCCGTCTGCCTTTGGCGAAGTCCCGCCGTCAGCTTCGCCCACCCATATATCGGTTTCGTCCGAACTACAGCACGTCACCATCAGTGGAAGGCGTCTGGCGTTAACCTCCATCGAAGGTCGGATCCTTGAGACACTCGTTCGCCACCGCAACAGGACCTGCTCCAGGGACGATTTGCTGACTGCCGTCTGGCGAGAGCCGCACGACGTTGGCGCCCGCACCGTGGATGTCCATATCGCTCGCCTTCGAAAGGCTCTGTCCGCCTGTCATGACGTCCGGATCAAGACAGTCTATGGCGAAGGATATGCGCTCGTTTCAACGCGAAAGGGTGAGGAGTTATGCGTCGCGGCGAGGCGATAATGTTGGTGTCCTCAGGCAATCAACGGCTCACGTTGATCGTCCCCTGCAAGCTCACAGGATGTAGTCGCCGTCGACGCCGGACTTCGGTCGTTCCAATCTCTCACCGCCATGTGCAACTTTGTGGCAATTTCCCCGAGAATTTAGGGATATGCCTCCGACTTCTTTATGGCAATTATCGTGTTTGGTGCGGTAGTCGAAGAATGGGAACCAGTGGCATGTCGACCAATACCGAAAGCTGGCGTGCACTCTCCAAAAGGAAAGTATTGATCACCGAAAAGCTTCTGTCCCGGGATTTTCCCGGACGCCATGAGCTGCGGATGCAATTACTTTCGGCCCGTGTCAGTCCGATTGACCGCCAGGATAGTTTACAATCTCGCATCGTTGGTCCCGCTGCATTGGTCGAGGCCCGCTTTCCAACCGAAGCATATTATTTTGATGGACCCGACAGAAATAGTGGACCAGCTGTTCATCTGCCTCATTCACGTCGTCGAAGGCAATTTGCATGAACTCGAAATCTACAAAGACGACCGCCGCAACTAGCGTTCTTCCTGCGGATTAGGACCTAACGAAACTGCATCTCTTTTAATCCGCCAACTCTTGTAGTCCTGCCATCTTCATCACTCAAATCATCACGGGAGGCGAGCACATTATGAAAATCGATCAAGTTTACGCGTTCGAGGTGGTTGCCGGAAGCGAGGAGCTCCTCGGATACGAAGCCACCGAAGAGGACGCACGCAAAGCTGCCCTGGCGCATCTCCGCGAACTGCGGGTGAGGGATCGAATGAAAATCAAGGTCCCGACGGGGATCTACAAAGTTTGGTTGAAGCCAATCGACACGTCGCTGCTTCTCGAAATCATGAACGTCCCGGACGAACGTGCGGATTGGCGGCTCGTAGAACGCATGGAGCGCATTGCGGTCGTAACGGAATGATGGCGACCACCCCGGCATACTGCTTGTCGTGACACCCCGGCGTCCCGGTCAAAGGCCGCGTCCCGCACCGCCGGCGGCAGTCTCGACCAGCTTTACAAGGCGTGGCCCCATTCACTGCCAACCGCGGTCGCGGCCCGCATTCTCCGCAACCTTATCTTTCTTGCCTCGCGTCATCCTGACCTTGGGCCGGGCCGCCTCGCCGTTTTCGCCATTTCCGCACAATGGAATGTCGGCTCTTAAGATCGCAATACCGAACGCGTCGCAAGCATTAGACGCACGGCCTGTTCAGCCGCTTCCGTAAGCAGAGCTTCAGTTTCGCGGATCGCGTCTTCCAGCGTACAGGGCCGGTTGAGGATGCTGAACACCGCATCAATTCCGATCTCCCGTGTCGTCTCAACGCCCGCACCGACGGTCCCGGCCAAGGCGAGAACCGGCAGCTTGTGGCGTTTGGCCCGACGTGCGATCTCCGCCGGAACCTTGCCGTGCCGCGTTTGTCCATCAATCCCGCCTTCGGCGGTCATCACCAGGTCAGTCTTGGACAGCCTTCGATCGAGTTTTATGTGTCGAAGAATGAGATCGAAACGGGGATGCAGCTTGGCGTGGGCGAACGCGTGGAGGCCTGCCCCAAGTCCCCCCGATGCCCCACCTCCCTTCAAGGGCTCGACGTCGACATTGAGATCGCGGCGAACAACCCGGACAAATGTCTGAAGACCTTGTTCCAGAATGGCCACCTGATCCGGCGTCGCACCCTTCTGCGGTCCGAATATCCGTGCAACGCCGTTCTTTCCGAGCAGCATGTTGTAAGGATTGACGGCGACGTCGATGCTCACCTTCTCAAGGCGAGCATCGCGATCAGTAGCATCGATACGGTCAAGCGAACGCAGTGCCGCCCCATTGCCGGCAATCGGTTGGCCGTATCGATCCAGGAGGTGGACGCCAAGCGCCTGCGCCATGCCGGCGCCCGCATCGTTAATGCCGGAATCGCCGCAGCCCAGGATGATGCGTTCGGCTCCGAGGTCGAGTGCCGCGCGGATCATTTCACCGACACCGTAACTGGTTGTTCGAGTGGGATCGCGCATATCCTTTGGCACGAGACGCAACCCGGCAGCGGCAGCCATCTCGATCACCGCCGTGCGTTTCCTCCGTCCTGAAAGAAGGCCGATATGGGCATCGACGGGTTGACCTACCGGACCTGTCACGGTGAGTGGATGCAGTTTGCCCCCCAGGAGATCCACCATGGTTTGGACAAAGCCTTCGCCGCCATCGATCATTGGCATGCGCGTGATCTTGGCCCGTGGGAGAGCGTTGCGCACGCCCCGTGCGATCGCGTCTGCGACTTCACGAACGCCGAGCCCTTCCTTGAAGCCTGAAGGTGCCACCAGAACACGTAAACGCCTGTGCTTTTTCGACATAGAAACTCCTAACGCTACCTACACCAACATCAATTCGATGGCGGGCCAGACGATCAGCACGAAGGCCATGATCAGAAGAAAATGAACGGGCATAAGCACCGCACTGAGCCGAACGAGGTCACCCGCGCTATAGGCGTTCTCCTCCAACCGCCCAAAGAGCGCGACCGGTTTTGCGCTGACCATCAGCGTCTGACAAAGGCCTGTCGCCGAGACCAGCGTCAGCATCACCATGACGGCATCTGCGCCTGACGCCTGAGCAAGGATCAGGGTCGGCGGCAGCAAGATCGATACCCGCGCAGTGCGGCTATGAATGATCAGATGAGACAGCAATCCGATCATGGCAACGAGCGCGATGAACATGATGGAGGGCAATTCCCCTGCTCGCAGAGGACGGAACACCATCGTGACCAGTGACTCGTTCAGCCCGGAAGTCACGAAACCATCTGCAAGGCAGATCATCGCGGCAAGGAAGACCAAAAGCGACAGGTCAACGTCGCGGAGGGCATCGCGAAATGATATTGATCCGACGCCGGGAAAGAAGACAGCAAGCGCGCCGATAAGCGCAAGGATCGTCGGGTCGATCCCATGCATCGGTTCCGTCAGCCAGCCGGTCACCACGGCCGCGGCGATCCAGAAGATCGGCTGACGCGGAAGCGGCTCGCGCTTAAGGCTGTTTGGAGGAAGGACGAGCATGCCTCGCCGTTCTTGCGCCGTCAAAAAGAGCCGCAGGATAATACTGGTCGAAAGAAATACGCTTGAAGCGGCAAAAGGCAGGCCCAAAACAACCCAATCAAGATATCCGATCTCCTGACCGGACAGCCGTTGCACCATATCGATGGCGACGAGATGTGCGCCGGCACCAATCGGCGAGGCGAAGGCTGATAAAAGCACGATCGTCGGAAACAACAGCGCGAACGCCCTTCGCACCCGAGCACTGGTACAGTTCCCGGCAATTGCCGCGTAGGCCGGCACCATCATGGCCGCCCGGCCCGATGTGGAGGGAATGACGAAAGCGGTCGCGAGAAGTATCGCCGTCAGGACATAGGCAAGGGACTGAACCGAGCGCAAGCGACCGGCGGCCAGAGCAATGAGCTGGTCGGTAATGCCGCTCGCCTTGAAGGCTGCGGCCAGCAGAAACGATGCAAGAAGAAGCCAGATCAGCTGGTCGCCAAGAGTACCGAACAGAGCTTCCGGTTTTCCGGTAACGAACAACGTCATTGCAACGGCTGAAGTGACAGCAACAAAGGTGTCGTCGAGTGATGTCAAAGTCCACCCGACCAATGCGAGCACAAGAATCTGCAGGGAACGCCGGGCCTCCAGCGCCATCCCGGAGGCAAGAAGCTCGATTGCAATGGTCATCGACACTGCAACGAATACACCGACCGCTGGATGCCACCGCGTCGACGGCGTAGCCGATTGCGCGCCGGGCAAAGTCCGCCCGGATAGGGGCTGCGGCCAAATGTCTGCCTTCTCCATTAAGCGGCTCCGTTTAACGATTGGGGCGCCAAGTGCGCGCAACGGCCCTCC
Organism: Rhizobium sp. SEMIA 4085; assembly: GCF_013004495.1. Classification (NCBI taxonomy): domain Bacteria; kingdom Pseudomonadati; phylum Pseudomonadota; class Alphaproteobacteria; order Hyphomicrobiales; family Rhizobiaceae; genus Rhizobium; species Rhizobium sp. SEMIA 4085. The sequence goes on along the minus strand of NZ_JABEPH010000314.1, from coordinate 1,914 downwards.
ATCTCCTGTGCAATCTTAATGATCGCAGGTTAGAGGACGGGGTGCGGAAGGTTAGAATTTGGTGAGAGGCGTGCTGTTTGCAGCGCAAACCCTTGTCCTGGACCCTCTGATCGGCAATCCTTGGCAACGAGCTCCCAACCAGACACGAGGCAGTATGACCGTCCGGCGGCGCATTTTTCTCTTCCAGTTAGTCACGATCGTCTTTGTCGCGGTGGTTGTCTGCCTGATGCTGATCACCCTCAAGCTGACGGACGATTTCGTAAATCGCATTGACGGCGTTCACTCTCGCTTCGAGGCGATCAGCGAACTTGACGGGCTCGGCAATAATTATGCCGAGCAGCTGGCCGAAGTCCTTCTGCTTGGCGCCGAACAGATGCCGGACTTCCAACTCGCACGGCAGCGGATGGAAGATGGATTCCGTGTGCTTGCCGAAGTGACGCGCAAGGAATTCGCCACGCTTGGAAGCCTTGGCGACGTTCAGCAGGAATTGCCGGAAGCAGAGTTCGCCGCACGGCTTCAGGAGTTCTATCGAGCGATAGATCGGGCGGCCGAGCGGGTTTTTAAGGCGCAGACGGCCGGCCAGCAGGATCGTGCCGTCGATATCTTCAGGCGAAGCATCGAGTATCGGCTTTCCAACGACTTTGAGACAATGCTCGAGGATGCCCGGCGCGAGGAGCGTGGAGAAGTTGCCGAAGAGCTGGCCCGGGTGAGAAGCACCCAACATACGGTCCTCATCGCTGCCGGAACGTTTTCGGTCCTTGTCATTGCAGCGGGGCTGGGTTTGGGCCTGACGCTGCAGCATTCGATCGCCCGGCCGGTCCGCCTCTTGGCGGCCGGTGCTGAGGCGATTGCCAATGGTCAACTCGATCATCGCATCCAGACGAGCCGCCGTGACGAATTCCTGGTACTTTCGCAAAGTTTCAACAAGATGGCCGAGGCGATCGAGCGCCAAAGAGCCAGCCTTAAATCCGCCCAGGCAAGACTCGAGCGCGAAGTCGATCAACGAACCCTTGAGCTGCGGCAGGCAAATGACCAGCTTCTGGCGCTTGATAGCAAGCGCAGCCAGTTCCTGGCGGATGCGAGCCACGAACTACGGACGCCGCTTACAATCTTGCGCGGTGAAGCCGAGGTGGCTCTTCGTGGGCGGCCGGGGCTTGCTGCCTTCCGCGATGCGTTGAATCGCATTCAGCTCTACGCAGCGGACATGGCGCGGTTGCTTGAGGATCTGATCGACTTCACGCGCACGGAGATCGACGACGTCACCTATGAGTTCGAAACGGTCGGGGCCGAAGACGTGGTCGTTGCGGCAGTTCATGAATGTGAAATCCTTGCGCAACAAAAGCAGGTGGACGTTCAACTCATCTCGCGAGCGCCGAAGCAGTTGATCCGGGCAGATCCCCGACGCTTGAAGCAGGCCTTGATGATCGGGATCGACAACGCAATCAAATATGCCGACCGCGGCGGTAGCATCGACATCGATATTTGTCGCAGCGGTGACGTCCTGGCGCTGACCGTCCGTGATCATGGCTGCGGGATTGATCCGGCGGAACTGCCTTACGTCTTCGACCGATATTATCGCGGAACAAACAACGCCAGCCGCGCGGCCACGGGTCTCGGCATCGGGCTGCCGATTGCCAAAACCATCGTCGAGCGGCATGGCGGCACCATCACCCTCGCGCCTGCGCCGCCGCGCGGCGCAGTTCTCACCATCCGGCTGCCTGTCGCAGAAGGGGAAACACATGCGGATATTGATTGTCGAGGATGACCGGCGGATTTCAGGCTTTCTGAGGCGCGGCCTTGAGGCGGAAGGCTATCACGTGCAACTTGCCGAGGATGGGCGAGATGGCCTCGAGCGTATCCGTCATGAGAGCGTCGATCTGGTCATACTCGATCGCATGATCCCCTATGTGGATG
>NZ_JABEPH010000313.1:0-7343 GCF_013004495.1 Rhizobium sp. SEMIA 4085 | reverse complement strand
CGCCAGCGGGCCGGTTTCGTGATCAAGGTAGGCGATCTGGGGGAGCGGTCTTTCGTCATATTCCAGGAGCAGCACGCGCTTAAAGTCTATCCCCGGCAACGCAACCATCCTTGGGGAAAGTGCAAGCCCGAGCTTTCGGTCGATCTGGGCAAGCTGAACGCTCTGGACATCGGCAGGCGGAACGGGACCTGCCAGCGTGTCCGACGTGTAGAGCGAGATGTATTCGGCGACGACAGCGCGCCATTCTGCGCCCTCGTCCTTCGAAAGGCTGCGGCTGATGCCGAGATAGGCGCGGTCTGCAATGACCCCCACGACCACCGAAGCGGCAAGCGCGCCGAGAAAGGCGCGGCGGCTCCCAAAGCTTGATCCCCTCCTTTCCCGCGGTGTGGGGATTGCGGCAAGCATCGATTCGAGGCTCGCCCGCGGCGCGGCGGCGAGAAGCGGGAGGAAGGCCTCCTTGAACGGCAGGTTGCTGTGGGACAGGAATTCCAGCCTGGCAGCTACGCGTTCGTCGGCATTGGCAAGCGCTTCGATGCGCGCAGCATCCTGCGACGGCAGTTCGCCGTCGATGAAGGCCGTCAGTTCTTCGTCAGAGGCTATGTTGATATCGTTGTTCATTGCCGTCCCTCGTCCGAAATGGCTCCGCAAAGCGTCGCGCGTGCTGCCGCCAGCCGGCTCATCACGGTTCCGATCGGTATGGCCAATACATCCGCCACCTCGCGATAGGAGAGCCCTTCCACGTAGGCGAGGAAGACGGCACTACGCTGTGCTTCCGGCAGCGCGTCCACCTGCAGCAGCACCTGATTTGCCATCACATGCGTTTCGGTGTCGCGGGCTCCGTCGAAGACCAGTGCTTCCTCGGGATCCGCCAAGCCCTTGCCCTGGCGGACCTTGCGGGAACGGACCTCGTTCAGCCAGATCGACTGCAGGATCGAAAACAGCCAGCGATCGAGCCGCGTCCCCTGTTCGAATTGACCGCCGCGTTCCAGCGCCCGGACACAGGTCTGCTGGACGAGATCATCGGCCACATCGCGCTGCCGCGAGAGCACGAGACCATAACGCCAGAGCCTGGCAAGGTTCTCTGTCAGGCCTTTCCTGATGTCCGCTTCGCTCGCGATGGCCGCCTCCGCCCCAGTTCGTCCTCCGGGGATCGCCAGCCGAAGCGGCAATCCCGTTTCCAGGCGACTATAGGCAGGAAATGTGGCGCGCGCGACCGGCATTCGACTATCCCTCCTTGCCGCCACGCGCCGCCTCTTTTCAGATCTTCGATGGATCGAGGATTACGGCGTTGAGGTCCTGGTATTCCTCGCAACCCGTGCCGCAGATCGCCTTGATCATGTTCAACTGCTCCTTGGCGAGATCGATGCGGCCTTTGACGACGTAGGCTTCGCCGAGATATTCACGAACCTTCGCATATTGGGGATCGAGCTTGACCGACTGAAGGTAATAGGAGATGCCTTCGTCCGTGCGACCGAGCTTACGGGTGGCATAGCCGCGATAATTCAGCACCTCCGCATTGTTCTGGTCCTTGACGGTATCCAGTATCGCCAGCGCTTCTTCGTAGCGGCCGGCCTTTGCCAGCGAATAGGCATAGTCGGTGCGGTTCTCATCCGTCACGTTGGCGCTCTGCTGCTTCACGCATTGCTTCGACCTCTTGTCATAGATCTGACCCTTTTTGCAGGTGGGCGTGTTCGAGCCGCCGCCACCACCGCCGCCGACTGCGAAGACGGGAGTGGAAAGCATAGAGGCGGCGATGCAGCCGCCGAGGACGAGAGAAGCGATACGGACAATCGTGGTCGTCATGGGATATCTCCGGGATAATGACGTTGCCGCCAAAGAACACGCCTGCCCGGAATTTTATTCGGACGGCGCAACGCATTTTTCCATCACCTTTTCGTGACGAAACCTTTACGAATAAATCGCCGTCAGAGGTGTTCTCCGCTTTACCACCGGGGGGCAAAAGGAGAATGCCGTGAACGATACGGTCAAATTTCTGAGCCTCGCCATTGCCGTGCCCGAACACATCATTACGCAGGCAGAAGCAGCCGAGGCATCGGCTCGCCTCTTTGCCGGCCGCTTCCAGGACTTTCGGCATCTTGCGAGCGTCTTTAACAATGCGGGCATTACTAAGCGACATGCGGCGCGACCGCTCTCATGGTTCGACGAACCGCATGGCTGGCAGGACCGGATGGACGCCTATGCCGAGGTCGCAAGCAGCCTCTTCATCGAAGCGGCGACCAAGGCACTGCGGCAGGCGGATCTGCAGGCAAACGACATCGATTGCGTCGTCACCGTCTCCTCCACCGGGTTTACGACGCCGAGCCTCGATGCGCAGCTTGCCGGAAAAATGGGGTTCCGGGCGGATATAGAGCGCGTCCCCGTATTCGGACTTGGCTGTGCGGCCGGCGTCTCGGGCTTCGGCATCGCGTCGCGTCTGGCGAAAGGCAAACCGGGCAAGACCGTGCTCTTCGTGACGATCGAACTCTGCACCCTTGCCTTCCGGCTGGACGAGCTGACGCGGCCCAATATCATTGCAACCGCACTCTTCGGCGATGGTGCTGCAGCTTGCGTGCTTCGCAATGGTGGACACGGCATCGCCGAAGTGGAATCGAGCGGCGAACATCTATTTGCCGACACGCTCGACATTATGGGCTGGAAGATCGACGACGCAGGCTTCGGCATCGTGCTTGCGCAGTCGCTGCCACCCTTCGCGGAGACGGAGCTTGGACCCGCCGTCGACGCGATCCTTGCGCGCAATGGCCTGTCGCGTCAGGATATCGACCGTTTCATATGCCACCCGGGCGGGACCAAGGTGCTGGCGGCAATGGAAAGTGCGCTTTCGCTCGCGCCCGGTTCGCTCGATCACGAGCGTGCGGTGATTTCCGACTATGGCAACATGTCCTCGCCAACCATCCTGTTCGTGCTGGAACGCGCAATCCGCGCCGGTCTGCCCGAGCGCGCTGCGATGATCGCCATGGGACCGGGATTTTCCGCAAGCTGCGTTACGCTGCGGAGGACGGCATGATGCTTGCGTCCATCGCGCTTCTGACCTTCGTCACGATCCAGCGGCTCGGCGAACTTGTTCTCTCCAGGCGCAACACCGCCGCGCTTCTTGCAAAAGGCGCACGCGAGACCGGGGCGGAACATTACCCCTACATGGTCGCCCTGCATGCCGCCTGGATCGGCGGGTTGTGGCTGCTCGCCTTGGACAGGCCTGTGAACCTTGTTTGGTTCGGCACCTTCATGCTGCTGCAAATCCTCCGCCTCTGGGTGCTCGCCACCCTCAAGGAGCGGTGGACGACGCGGATCATCGTTCTGCCGGAGGCGCCGCTCGTCCGTAGCGGGCCCTATCGATTCATCCGGCATCCGAATTATGCGATCGTTGCGGGGGAAATCGCGGTCCTGCCGCTTGCCTTCGGGATGCCGCTCTACGCGGGCGCCTTCACCATCCTGAATGCGCTCATGCTCGCCATCCGCATCCGTGCCGAAAACGCCGCACTCAAAACGGCAATGATTCTGAAATAAAATGCGATTTTTCAATTGCGCCATTGCAATCCTAAGGGCATTTTCGACCCTTGGAATTCAGTTGGCTGCAAGGAAAAATGACCAAGAACGCAATCGTGCTCGGTGCCGGCATCGTCGGTGTTTCGACGGCAATTCATCTGCAACGGCGCGGACGGCAGGTGACGCTGATCGACCGCAAGAATCCCGGCAGCGAGACCTCCTACGGCAATGCGGGACTGATCCAGCGTGAAGGTGTCGTGCCTTACGGCTTTCCACAACAGATCGGACTGCTGCTGCGCTACGCGTTGAACAACCGCATCGACGCGCACTATCACCTGAAGGCACTCCCGAGCCAGCTCGCCTTCCTCGCCCGATACTGGTGGAACTCCAATGCACGGCGCCATGAGATGATCACCCGTGCCTATGCGCCGCTGATCGAGAACTCGATCCTGGAGCACAAGGACCTGATCGAGGCGTCGCATGCAGAACAGCTGATCCGCAAGGATGGCTGGATGAAGATCTTTCGGACCGAGGGAAAGCGCGACGAAGAGCTTGCTGAGGCCGAAAGCTGGCAGAAGGAATTCGGCGTCAGCTACGAAACGCTGTCTTCCGCCGACATTGCCCGCATGGAGCCGAGCCTCATGCAGACCTTCGCCGGCGGCATCCGCTGGCGCGATCCCTGGTCGGTCCTTGATCCGCAAGCGCTGACTGCCGCCTACCGCAGCTATTTCGAAAGCCTTGGCGGCCGCTTTGTTGTCGGCGATGCCGTTTCGCTCGGCCAGTCGGGTTCCGGCTGGAAAATCATGACGTCCGAAGGCTCGATCGAGGCAGACGACGCGGTGATGGCGCTTGGTCCTTGGGCTGCGGTTGCAACGAAGCGGCTCGGCTATTCCTTTCCGCTTGGCGTCAAGCGCGGCTACCACATGCACTATGCGGCCGAAGGCAATGCCGTCCTCAACAACTGGACGCTCGATGCCGAACGCGGCTATTTCCTCGCGCCAATGAACCGCGGCATTCGGCTGACCACCGGTGCGGAATTCGCAGCATTCGACGCGCCGAAGACACCGGTTCAGCTCGACCGCGCAGAAAAAGTCGCCCGTACCGTCTTCCCGCTCGGACGCAGGCTCGATCCCGAGCCGTGGATGGGCGCGCGCCCCTGCACGCCCGACATGATGCCGATCATCGGCAAGGCGCCGCGGCACAATGGCCTGTGGTTCGCCTTCGGGCATGCGCACCACGGCCTGACGCTTGGACCGGTGACCGGCCGCGTGCTGGCGGAACTGATCACCGGCGGGACGCCGTTCATCAATATTTCCGCCTATTCGCCGCAGCGCTTCAATCCCTAGCGGCACGACAAGACGTGGCGGCATTCATTAGAGCTGCGCTTCGATGGCCGCCTTGTCGATGATCGACCATACCTCATCGATCTTTTCCCGATCGAAGCGATAGAAGACGTTTTCGGTGAAAAAGACTCTCTTTCCGTTGACTGGAAGGCCGAGGAACGTTCCCTTCGGCGCGCAATCGAAAGCCAGCCGGCATGCCATAAGGGGTGGGTCGGACGTCAGCAACTGGACGTCAAAACGAAGGTCTGGAATCTCCTCGACATCCCGCTCCAGCATCGCCCGATAGCCTGCCAGGCCAAGCGGCCGGCCATTGTGGCGCACATCGTCGCCGACAAAGCGCCCCAGCCGCTGCCAGCCCCGCGCGTTCAGGCAGGCGATGTAATCGCGATAAATCGCTGAGAGTTCAGCCCTGCTCAAGGCAAGTCCTCCGGGCACTGGATTTCTCTGAGCAATCAAAGATGGCCGCTTCTAAGAGGCCGTCAATAGATCGTGTTCAGCCAACGCCGAGCGGCGCTAGCTTCTTTCGAGCTTCCGCGGCAATGTCTTCGATCGTGTCGTCGATATCCACCGTCACGACGCCTGGCTCGCCGGTCGGCACCTCCAACGTTTCGAGCTGACTTTCAAGCAGGGACGTCGGCATGAAATGACCCGAGCGATGCCCCATCCGCTCGCTCAGCAGCTCCCTGGAGCCTTCGAGATAGACGAAGAAGAGATTGCCGCCGGCCGCAGCGCGCAGCCGCTCGCGATAAATGCGCTTCAGCGCCGAGCAGGAGACGATGACGCCATTGCCTTTTGCAAGAGCCGCCTTCATGGCTTCACCGATGAGGTCGAGCCAAGGCATGCGGTCCGCATCGGTCAGTGGAATGCCTTTCGACATCTTCTCGACATTGGATGCCGGATGAAGCTGGTCGCCTTCAATGTAGCGAAGGCTCAGCGCCTCCGCCAGTTTCTCGCCGATTGAGGATTTTCCCGAGCCGCTGACGCCCATGACGATGATTGCATGGGCCTTGTTCGTCCGCTCCGGCATTCGGTCCTCCGTCGTCGCCTGCGTCCGTTCAGTCGAGCGGAAAGTGACAGGCGTATTTTTGTTCGCCCTCTCCACTTAGTTCAGGCTCCACCCGGCGGCAATAGTCCTGGGCCTTCCAGCAACGCGGGTTGAAATGACAGCCGCTCGGCGGCTTCAGCGGCGAGGGAAGCTCGCCCTGCAGACGGATGCGGCTCTTGGCGCGATCGGGATCTGCGATCGGCGTCGCCGACAGAAGTGCCGCCGTATAGGGATGACGCGGGTGCGCAAAGACTTCGGCCGCCGGCCCCGTCTCGACCGGGCGGCCGAGATACATGACCATCACATCGTCGGCTATATGGCGAACGACCGATAGACCATGCGAGATGAAGAGATAGGCAAGCCCCATTTCCTTCTGTAGATCCATCAACAGGTTCAGCACCTGCGCCTGGATCGACAGGTCGAGTGCCGAAACCGGCTCGTCGAGCACCAGCACCTTCGGTCGCAGCATGAGCGCGCGGGCAATGGCGATACGCTGGCGCTGGCCACCGGAGAACATGTGCGGATAGCGGTCGTAATGCTCCGGCCGCAACCCGACGCGCGCCATCATTTCCTCTGCCTTGCGGCGGCGGCGCGCGGCATCAAGATCGGTGTTGATCTTCAGCGGCTCTTCCAGGATCGCACCGACCTTCTGGCGCGGATTGAGCGATCCGTAAGGATTCTGGAAAACGATCTGCACCTGGCTGCGGAGACTCCGGTCGCCGACGCGAGCAGGCTTGCCGTCGATCAGCAGCTCGCCTGCCGTCGGGTCTTCGATCATGGTGACCAGGCGCGCGAGCGTCGACTTGCCGCAACCGGATTCGCCGACAACGGCGAGCGTCTTGCCGGAATAGAGACTGAAGCTCACGCCGTTCAGCGCCTTGACGGTCGCCTCCGGTTTGAACATGCCGCGATTGACAGTGTAAAAACGGGCAAGATCCCTGCCCTCGAGAACGGCGCCGGTCATACGAAGTCTCCAGCGGATTGCTTCGGCATCACGCCGGGATGACCGAGCGGCTTGCCGTCTTTCAAAGGATAGTTGCAGAGCGCGAGGCCGAGTTCCGGCCCCTGGCGGACAACGCCACGATCGCATTCGACCGTCGCGTAGCCGCAGCGCGGCGCAAAGAGACAGCCGCGCGGGCGGTCATGCTGGCCGGGAACGACACCGGCGATCGACGGCAGATGCTGGCCGACTTGGGCACGCTCCGGCAGGGCGGAAAGCAATGCGGCGGTATAGGGATGATGCGGGTCGCGGAAAAGTGCCTTGACCGGCTGCTCCTCGACCTTTTGTCCGGCATACTGGACCTGCACGCGCTCTGCAGTTTCGGCGACGCCGCCCCTGTCGTGGGCAATCATTACCATCGCCCTGCGCTGCTCCGTCTGCAGACGCGCGAGCAGATCGAGGCACTGCGCCTGGCTCCTCACGCCGATGTCGGTCGTAGTCTCGTACGGTG